>NZ_JTLD01000039.1 GCF_000798815.1 Alistipes sp. ZOR0009
TCAGCTCAGTTTTGTCTTAACTCGATGTAGATTTGCTAAAATTGGAATGGTTACGTCTTAACTCAGCGTAGTTTTGTCAAAACCAGCACAATTTTGTCAAGTTTTATGTTGTTTTTGCGATCATTCGTTCGCTTCTCGGAATCCTACGCAATTTTACTCAATGAACTATTCCTATCGAGGAGCTTGTTTCCTCCTTTTTAGGTAAAGCAAAAAGGCAGACCGTCATCCTGTTGGAGGAAGGCGGCCTGCCTAACAAAAATAGAAGTAAGCGACCAATATAGCGAGTAAGGCTACATTTCTAGTTGATTCATGATAAACTCAAAGATAAAGGTCCAGTTGTCTATTGCTTGCTCGGTACTCTGTCCCGATCCATGTCCGCTGTTAAAGTCCATATGCAGTATGATGGGGCTAGCCTGTCCAGGATTATTCTGAAGGGCTGCTACAAATTTTTTCGCATTCATTGGGTCTACGCGCGTGTCGTTGGCACCAGCGGTTACAAGCATGGTGGGGACGTTAACGCCTAGTCGGACGTTGTGATAGGGCGAGTAGCGTAGCAACCAACGGAACTCTTCTTCCTGTTCCGAAGATCCGTATTCTGGAATCCAGTAGCGAGCTATTAGGAATTTATGATAGCGTAGCATATCCAGTAGAGGAACCTCGCAGACAATTGCCTTGTATAGATCCGGTCTTTGCACGGCAATGGCACCCATTAGCAGGCCTCCATTGCTGCCCCCTATGGCAACTACTCGTTTGGGGTTGGTGTATTTTTCTTTGATGAGCCATTCGGTGCAGCAGTTAAAGTCGTCAAAGCAATTCTGCTTTTTGGCAAGCATCCCGTCTCTGTGCCACGATTCTCCATACTCGTTTCCTCCTCGTATGCCAGCTTCTACGACAATGCCACCTCTGTTTAGGAATGAGGCGTAAAATCCGTAGTAATGAGGCTCTATGCCCGAATTAAAACCTCCGTAGGCCGTAATCAGCACCGGGTTGTTGCCATCTAGCTTAATGTCTTTCCGGTGGATGATAAATGCAGGAACACGTGTGCTGTCTTTCGATTTGTAAAATTTGATTTCGCCAACGATATTGTTCATGTCAATAGGTAGCTGACGCTGAAAGTAAAGCCGCCATTTAAAGTCTTTGGGCGATGCTACAAAGGTTTTTGAGGTAGAGGTAAAAGTGTTGAGGCTAACGTAAAGCGAATCTTCCTCGCGGTCGTAGCTTATACCACCGACATTACCTAACTCGGGAAGTGTAAGCTGCTTGATCTTTTTACCATTAAGATCGTAAAGAGTAAGGCGGCTTTGTATATCCTTCTTATCCTGTATGATAATCCCATTTTTGGTTACCACATAACCTTGCATTACGGTGGAGCCTTCGGGTATGAGCGTTTTCCACTTTGCGTACTCCGCGCTTGCCTTATCGGCTACCATCAGCTTAAAGTTTGGAGCTTTATCGTTGGTAAAGATGTAGAACTTATTACCAATGGCTTCGGGGTAGGCATTATACTTTTTGCTTTGGTAAAGCAGCTTTCCGTCATCAAAGGTTCCCGTTTTTCGCATGTATAGGCTGTTGGAGTAGAAGTCGCTTTCTCCATAAAAAGTCACGTCGCTATAGCGATTGTCGTAAATGTAGTAGCTATTTTGTGCGTCGCTGGTGGTGCCAATTTGTTTAGCCTTTTCTATGGGATCGCCAATTTTTATGTAGTATGTTTTCAACGGGAGCTGCTTATCTACGTCCTCCTTGCTACGGGTGGTAACATAGGCATGCTGCTGATCTTTTGTCCATTGAAAATCGTTCATGTTTTGCAGAGGGGCATGCAATATCTTCCCCGTGCGGGTATCCACAAAGTAGATGGTGTTGATTTCGGCACCGCTCTTCTGTACGCTTATTGCGACTTGTTCTCCGTCGTAGGTATAGCTTATGCCTGTAGTTGAGGTGTTTCCAGTGCTGTCTATCGATACTGGATCCCATATCAAAATACGCTTCCCGTTAATCATGGTGTATAGCTTATACTGCTTATCGCCCTTCTTTTTTACGGTTTGAAATACCCTTTTCCCTTCGCGGTTTAGCGGTCCTTCATAGTCCATGCCTATGTAGTTGGCAATCTCGTTACGTAATCCCTGAAATGTTTTCTGGGTTGACTTTAGATAGTTCACGCCGTAGTCGTGCTGAGCTTTGGTCCATTCAATCACCTTCTGGTCGTCCTTATTTTCGAGCCAGCGGTAGTAATCGGTGAGTATCACGCCGTGCAGCGTGTCTGCTACAGGTATTTTGGGTGTGGTAGGAGGGGTAAACTTGACCTGAGCGTTAGCCAAAAGGCAAATGCCGGCTAGCGAGAGGGTTGTTAGAAATCTTTTCATTGTTAATGTATTAGATGGTTTCAATTTTTTCTGAACTCGTAAGGTGTTGATTCCACAAAGTCGTTTACGCGGAGTGTTAGCCCTTCAACTTTTCCTTTAGAAACTGTAAATGGCATTTCAACGATTCCCAATGTGGGATTGCTATAGGTGCATAAAAAACGGTTATTGTCCAGATAGGTTAGTTTGGCCACCAAGTTGGGATGATGAGAGAAGGTTATAAGAAGTGTCTCTTTTTCAATAGTTGTAAAGATATCGCCGTACACCTCATTGCTGTATTTTCCCGTAAAACTGTTTAGGGGAAGCGCAGGTTTAGCACCCTGCTTAGCCCTATTTTGTAGAGAGTCTATGCTTGCTTCTGCAATTTTTTTATTTTCAGTGAATGTTTCTAAGGAGATGTCGCTGTAGCCTTTGTATGGTAGTCCCATAAACGCATCTCTAATCTCATTGGCTAGGTCTTGATAAAAGGTATTTTGATCGTTGTTGGTTAAAACTACAATTCCTAGCTTCTCCTCTGGCATAAACATTAGCGACGATAGGAATCCGTCTACTCCGCCTGTATGCGAGTAAACCATCTTCTCTTTATAGTCGTTAATAAGCAGGCCTAAGCCGTAAAGGTAAAAGTGGGTTGTTTTTTTATTTCTTGGGTCTACGGCGACTATTGAGTACGGCTTACGTATGGCCTGTAGCGCTTTAGCGGGAATTACCCGTGTACCATCTATTTCGCCGTTGTTGAGTTGTGCTGTAAGCCAGCGGGTCATGTCTTTTGAACTCGATACGATGCTTCCTGCAGGGGCAAGATTATCGAGATTGGCAAAGGGAAGCTCCAGCAGCTCTTGGTTAATGACGCTATAAGGTATTGCTACGTTGCTCATCTTTTTTACCTCATATGACAGAATGGTAGTGCGGTTCATCTGGAGTGGAGCGATTATGCTATCTCTGATCACCTCTTCCCACTGCCTTTGGGTAATGCGAGGAATGAGTTCTCCTGCCGTAAGAAAAGCAGCGTTGCAGTAACCCCACTGAGTTCTGAAATGGTGGGGAGCCTGTATAAGTGCCATCTTTTGGATTACTTCTGCTCTCGTTAAATTTGATCCCCAGTAGGTAAAATCTCCCTGAAATGTTTCAAACCCTAATCGGTGCGATAGCAGATCACAAACCATAATGTCGTTGCTTGCCAGAGAGTCTCGAAGCCTAAACTCGGGCATCCACTTTTTAACTTTATCGGAGAGGTTCATTTTTCCAGATTCCTGTAGCATGGCAAGGGCTGTCGCCGTAAACGCTTTGGTATTGGATCCAATCATAAATAGCGTATTTTCATCAACAGGTTGCCCGTTTTTAATGCTGGTAACTCCATAGCCTTTGGCGAGAACGACCTTGCCATCTTTAACAATGGCAACTGATAGTCCGGGAATTTTCCAGTTAGCCATTCCTCGCTCTATGTAGCGGTTTAGGCTGTCCGATATAAAGGTTGGTAACTTAACATCCTGTGCTTTGCCTTGGTAAATAAACCCTGAAAAGATTAGTAGGGTTCCTAGTAGGCGTAATTTTTTCATAGTATAGTTTTAGGTTTTCGGTTAGTTGTCAAAGTCTTTTCTATTTATTCGGTCGAGTTGTTGAGCGTATGTTTATCTAAAGATTTTACTAGAAGTTGCCACTAAAGTAGCTATTAAAGGAATTTGTTGTTCGCTTATTTAATGATCGTGTATTTTTTTATCGAATTAAAGACGCAGGTTTTTCTAAAATGTTTCGATGGCTTGTTTGATGCTCGTTCCCTTGTACTAATGACTTGGCTACTTATAAATACCAACAAATGGGGATTTACAGCTGTTTTGCTTATCCGTTATTTTGCATTGTTCCTAAAAGTTGGATTAAATAGACATGAATTTATATGAAAAAGGTTGCTATTATTTACGGTTCGTCAACAGGAGTGACAGCCGATATTGCTGATAGAATAAGAGGGGAGATGTATGAGGCAGCTCCAACAGTGATAGATGTTGCTAACGTTGGTTCGTCTGCCGTCTTTGAAGAGTATGACGTGCTAATTCTTGGTACATCTACGTGGGGGAGTGGCGATTTACAGGACGATTGGCAGAATAAAATATCGTTACTAAGTAATGCTAATCTTTCAGGTAAAACGGTAGCCTTTTTCGGTATTGGCGATTCATCAACTTTCTCTGAGACCTTTGTTGCTGGCATGGGTACGCTTTATGATACGGTAAAGGGTAAAGGGGTGGTGCTTGTAGGTAGTGTTGCCACGGCAGGTTACAGTTACGATAATTCATTAGCAGAGGTTGCAGGAGAGTTAGTTGGTGTTGCAATTGACGAGGCGAATGAACCCGATCAGACCGAAACGCGCATTAAATCTTGGATTTCCTCGTATAAAAACAGGATTGCTTAATTTTTTAGGGTTTACAGCATTTTGCCAAATGCGGAACAGTCGTAGAAAAAACGAGGGCTTGCAGTTATGCACGCCCTCGCTTGTTTATGTAATTTTGGCGATTTAATTATTGTAAGTAGTTGGTATATCGTGGTGATTTTTGCTAGTTGTTTCGGGCTTTACTGCGGTATAACGTCTTCTCTGATTTCACTAAGTTTGGGAACTCTTTGTAATCGTTGATTGTAAATATCCTTACAACTTCACCTTTACAGTTGTATAGAGTTGGGGCGTTAATACAGTTGCAAAGAGGATCTGCAATGTAGGTAAAAAAAACAGTGGTGTTGTTATAGACACCTTGTATCAGTAAAGTCTCGCAGCCGGCATTCGATATACTTTCTTTTAAATTTTTCAACCAAACCACATCCTCTATTGGATTGGCGGCATTGCAAGCATCGTTAGGGTCGACTTGTTCACTGTCACAGCTAATTAAAAAAAGTGCTGCAACAAAAATAAATGCTAACTTTTTCATTTTCTTTGGTTTTAATTAATCTAGTTTTAGATGAATAGTATTTAGCAAAAATAATGCCAAATACAGTTAAATTAATTATTTATTTACGAGTGTTTCTTTGATACTGTACAAAAGGTGATTAAGGTATAATTTATTTATTTATAGTTTTTTAGCCTAAAGATATATCGCAGAAATTTCTATTGGCAATAGATTGGTTTCTGTAAAAAGGTTGCTTATAGTTGGGTTTAAATTACTGAATTTACGCAAACCTTGCTAGAGGGGAGTCTATATATTCGGAAAGCCTCTTGTTGTGTTGACTTTATAAAACTTACTTGTCAGTTTTTTTATCAATGTAGATGCAATTTGGAGACTGTTTAAAATGTAGAGATAAAATTACATTGATGCTTTAGTGAATTCATTAAATTATTTAAGCAGTTGGTCAACGTTTTACTGCAGATATAATCCCTTTAAATAGTAAGGCAATAGCTAGGTTAATAAGCGACATAATGGTAGAGAAGGAGAGCAAAAAGATGGTTGCCGCTCCAAATTTTAACGACCATAGCGATATTCTGTCGGATATGGTAATGGTAAAGGCATTTTTGTAGAAGGCTGCTATAAGTGCCGAAAGGGAATTTCCAAAAAGAAGTATTGCAAGAATTGCGATTGCGCCGTATGCTGCGAGCTTAATATCTGGCATACTTAGCATCATGTGCGACGAGATGCTCATGGCAATATATATAAATGCCCAAAAGTATAATGAAGAAAGGTTGTTTTTGGTAATAAGGCTTTTAAGCATTATTACAACACCGTCTGCAATCGAAGTTAAAGCCGTTTTAGGACCATAAGATACCTCTATAGCCCAGCTGCCAACGAAGTCGAAAAACTGTTTTGTAAGCGAAGTTTTGTTGGGTAGAATGAAGTAGGCTAATGCAACGAGGATGATGGAGCCAACTAAAATCGGGCCAACCCCGATAAAATAGTTTCCAACTCTCTGGTAAATACTTTTTTTGTCGTAGGTGTGCGAAACATAGCCAAGAACACCAGCTTTGGAGTCGGGCTTAAAGAAACGAACTTCTTTGACCTTATGCATGAATAGGATGCAGAAAATCCAGTGCCCAAATTCGTGAACGGGCGTTCCAATCCATCCTGTAATGTAAATATCAACAACTGATTTAGACGATGAGGCGTATAGCTTACGCGAGGTACGTGCCAAGAAGTATAGGATCACCCCAAAGAGGGCCATAACACCAACAAGCCAGCAAAATTGCGAGAGGGTGCTAATTATGATTGTCTTTACAGTCTCCATCATGTTGTTTCTACGGATAAAACTACTAAAAAAATAGAGGGCAGCCTAAGGGTGCCCTCTAAAATATGTGATAAAAAGATATTTCTATCTGCTACGGCGTGGACGATCTCTATCACGATCGCGATCTCTGCGAGGTCTGTCTCCAAATCCACCACGATCACCACGGTCGCTGCTGCGACGTTCACCTCTAGGGGCACGGTCACGATCGCGTCCGCCGCCTCTGTAGTCACCACGTCCACCGCGATCACCGCGTCCGCCACCTCTAGAATCGCCAGCAATTTCGGCAAGTGGACGACCACCACCTCGGCGCATGGCATTAAGAATTTCAAGGGTGTGCTCTGCTTCCTTAAACGGAATGGTAACAAACGAAAAGGCATCCATAACCTTAACGTCGTCAATCATAGAGTCTGGGATGTTTGCTTTATCTTTAAGTAGCTCTACAATTTTCTTCGAGTTGTAGCCGTCGAGCTTGCCAAGTGCGATAAATAGGCGTGCTTTTCCCTTCGTATCAACCGAAACGGTACGTATTTCAGAGTAGCTATTTTCGTCTAATTCATCTTTGAATGCAAGCTTAAGAAGGGCTGCAAGAGCAATGTCTGGACCATTTTGCGCAATGATGTCTTCCGCCATGCCCAAGTACTCCATGTAGGTTTCGTTTTCAACGATTTCCTCTAGTGAAGTTTTGATTCTTGTTTTTTTGATGTTGATAACATCGTTGGCAGTTGGAAGAATTTCCTTACGAATCTTCATGTTAACGTTACGTTGCATTGCCACAAACTGGCGATACTCCGATGGCGTAATGAAGGTGATTGCAGTACCTTGCTTTCCAGCACGACCTGTACGACCAATACGGTGTACATACGATTCTGGATCTTGTGGTAATGAATAGTTGATAACGTGTGTCAGATCGTTGATGTCGATACCACGAGCGGCCACATCTGTTGCTACAAGCACGTTAATGTGCCTATTACGGAACTTACGAAGCACCTTTTCGCGCAAAGCTTGTGATATATCTCCGTGTAGTCCATCTGAGTCATATCCACGTTCGATGAGCTTGGAGGTAATTTCGTCAACTTGATTTTTGGTACGGCAGAACACCAAACCATAAAAATCAGGCTCTACGTCAATAATGCGGGTAAGCGCATCAAAACGATCAGAGTCGCGTAGTTCAAAATAGATTTGATCGGTAAGATCGGCTGTAATTTGCTTCGACTCCACCTTAAGAAGCTCGGGCTCCTTCATGTATCGATTAGCAAGCTTGGCAATGCGAGATGGCATTGTTGCCGAGAAGAGTAGCATACGGCGTTCTTCTGGGGCATGCTGTAGGATTTCTTCGATATCGTCAACGAAACCCATGTTTAGCATTTCGTCCGCCTCGTCCAAGATTACGTACTGTAAGTCATCTAAAACTAGGCTACCGCGTCCAAGGTGGTCTAGCACTCTACCAGGAGTACCAACAACAACTTCAACGCCCTTTTTTAGCCTACGAAGCTGTTCGCTAATTGATTGTCCTCCGTAAATGGAAATGATAAAAAGCTTCTTGTCGCCTTTAAAAGAAGCCATTTCCTCCGTAACCTGAATCGCTAATTCGCGTGTAGGAACCAAAACTAACGCTTGAACGCCCCTTCCTGGTTGTACTCTCTCTAGGATAGGTAATCCAAACGCTGCGGTTTTCCCAGTTCCTGTCTGCGCCTGTCCGATGACATCGCGATCGCCATTAAGTAATGCAGGGATTGCCAGTGCTTGGATTGGTGTTGGGGTTTCAAAACCCTTTTCATCAAGAGCTTTAAGGGTGCTCTCCGAGAGCCCTAAAACTCTGAAATCATCCAATTTGTCCATTTAATGATATTTGTCTTATGGGGCAAATACAGTATTGCCCAACGAACTGCAAAGATATCGATAATAAACGACATCTTTGCAGCTGTTGGGCAAGTCGAACTCGTTATGTTCTTAATTTACCTTAACATCAGGGCTAAATTCCAAACTTTGGCCAGTTCGCTAATGCATCCAACGCCTGTTTTAGGGTTTCGTCAGAGCTGTTGATTACCTGAAAGTACTGGGTTGTATCCCATAACTTTTGGGCAATTAGCCCTTTTATTACGGCGTTAATCTCCGTTGCGGATTTATTGTATTCAGTGTCGTTGGGTTCTACTCCCATTTTTTTGCCATACTGAACGAACTCATTTTTAATGTCTTCTACGCTGAAGTTTTTATTGTAAGCCTCGAAGTTCGGAAATTTTGTTTGCAACTTTTTGCGATTCTGATCAACATACGATACCACGAATTGCTGGAAAACACCTTTGCGCGATAGGTTTCCGTAGTACTTGGTGTACCAGGTGGTATCCATAGGGACGAAGATATCAGGCATAATACCGCCTCCTCCGTAAACTATACGCTTCTTCATTAGGGTGTTGTATTTTAGCGAGTCCGCAAAGTGAATGCTATCCTTGCTGGTTAGCTCACCTTTTTTTTCTCGAGTGTATAGGTCCATGTAGTACCCTTCTGCGTCTCCATTCTTAAAGGGGCGTTGAATAACGCGTCCGGTAGGCGTATGGTAGCGGGCAACGGTTAGGCGTACCATCGATCCGTCAGGTAGCATTTGCTGATTTTGTACGAGTCCCTTGCCAAAGGTTCTGCGGCCAATAATCAGACCTCGATCCCAGTCTTGAATGGCTCCAGCTACAATCTCAGAGGCCGATGCTGAGCCTTCGTCAACTAAGACTACGAGCTTTCCTTTTTGGAAAATACCGTCGTTAGTTGCGGTGAAGTCGCGGCGTGGCTGACTGTTCCCCTCCGTAAATACAATTTTTTTGCCAGCATCAAGAAACTGATCAGAGAGGGCAATGGCTGTTCCTAGATATCCTCCAGAGTTGCCTCTCAGATCTAGTACTAGCGACTCTGTTGTAGGTGCCATTTTCATGTAGGCTTTTACAAATTCTTCGAAAGTGTTTTGAGCAAACCTCGAAATCTTAATGTAGCCAACTTTAGGGGTGATATTATAGGCCGCGTCAACGCTGTAAATAGGAATTTTATCTCTTATTATAACGAAATCTAGCGGATCTGTAGCCCCTCTGCGCTTGATTTGGAGCTCAACTTTAGTTCCCTTGGCTCCTCGTAGGTAGGTGAAAACATCCGAGTTTTTCATCCCGATATTGGTGACGTTTTTGCCATCAATTTTCAGAATTCTATCGCCAGCAATTAGCCCTACTTTTTGCGATGGTCCCCCTTGTATGGGGTTGACAACAATTAACGTGTCGTCTAGTATGTTAAATTCAATTCCAATTCCTTCAAAGTTTCCCTCAAGTGGTTCGCTCATTTTTTTTACCTCTTCTTTAGAGATGTAAACAGAATGAGGATCAAGCTGTTTTAGGGTACTTACAATGGCCTTTTCTACTAGGTTGGGGGTGTTAATGGTGTCAACGTATTCCGATTTCAAAAGAAAAAGAAACTTATTGAGCTTAAAAAGCTGTTCGTTGAGCTGCTGGTCTTGTGCTTCAGAGGCGGTGGCTAGTAGAAATATGGCCGATGCCGAAAAAAATGCTTTCCTAAGAATATTTGCCATGCTGATAATTTTTCTATATAAACAACCCAAGAGGTCGTTAGCTTGCAAATATAGATAAATAGCTATACCATCATTCAATAATAATACCGAAAGAATCAAGAAACGGGATTTTGTTCTACTTCCTTTTTAATCAGCCGTTAGGACAAGCGGGGGGCTGGGTTAGAGAAACTTCTTGTCCTTTACAATAGTGGAGTTATAATTATTTAACTAAAATGGGTTTGTAGAGGCGTATGCTCGACGGGAAAAAGCAATAGATTTGCGAATCTTCACAATTGAAATGATCGACTATCATAACATAGAAATAAAACGGAACATGCTTGCAGCTGCTGCAGGTAAGTTTGTCATGTGCACTTCTATGGGGATGATAAAACGCATCGTTAAGCTCTAAGGCCATCTAAGATTTGGGCCTTTCTTAGATAGCCAATGACCATAGATTCCCTTTCGTATCTTTTATAGGCTCTTCTTGTGCATACAAGATATCTTCCATTTTCATTCTATACAACAAATCGACGATGAACGTTCAAAAGTTTGGTGGCACATCTGTTGGCACTCCGAGCAACATGCACCATGTTTCTAAAATTGTAAATGACGGTAGCCGTAAGGTGGTGGTGCTGTCGGCTATGTCGGGGACAACCAATGCTCTGGTTGAAATTAGCGATAGGCTTAAATCTAGCAACTTAGAAATGGCAGCAGAAATGGGAATAATGCTGCATAAAAAGTATACGCAGGTTGTAGAAGAGCTTTTGACGAGCAAAGAGTATAAGGAAAAAGCAAACAAGTATATAGCAAAAGAGTTTGAAGAGATTACAAATCTGATAGATAAAGGGTATAGCTTAGAGACAGAAAATATTCTACTTTCTAAGGGTGAATTGCTGTCTACCCATCTGGTGTATTTTTACCAAAAGCAGGAAGGGTATAGCGTGGCTTTGATTCCTGCATTGGAATTTATGTGCATTAACGAGGAGGGGGAACCTCAAATTGAGCTGATCCGTGAGCGAATTAGGCCCTTTATGGATCAAACTAAGGATGTAAGCATTGTGATAACTCAAGGTTTTATCTGTCGCGATCATGAGGGGAAAGTTTCGAACTTAAAAAGAGGTGGTAGCGATTACAGCGCTTCGTTAATTGGTGCTGCTGTTGATGCTGACATGATCGAGATTTGGACTGACATAGACGGTATGCATAACAACGACCCCCGTTATGTGGAAGGTACGGCACCGATTCGTCAGCTTTCGTTCGACGAGGCTGCCGAGTTAGCTTACTTTGGCGCTAAGATTCTTCATCCGTTTTGCATTTTTCCTGCTCAAGAGTTTAATATCCCCGTTTTACTAAAGAATACCATGGAGCCTACAGCAGAGGGTACGTTTATCAGCAAAAAAATTGTTTCAAGAGGGTTTAAGGCCGTAGCGGCCAAGGATAATATTACGGCCATCAAAATAAAAAGTAGCCGTATGCTGATGGCTTATGGTTTCTTGAGAAAGGTTTTTGAAATTTTTGACCGACATAGAACGCCAATTGACATGATAACCACCTCTGAGGTGGCCGTTTCGCTAACTATCGATAATGATAGCGAGCTCGCAGCCATTGTTGCGGAGATTGAAACGTTTGCTTCGGTGGAGATTGATGCTAACCAAACCATTATTTGCATTGTTGGAAATGTAATGGCAGACGAGATGGGAATGGCAGAAGTTGTTACCAACGCGCTTAAAACCATTCCAATTCGTATGATTTCGTACGGTGGTAGCGAGCATAATATTTCGTTACTAATTAACGGAGAGTATAAGACCCAAGCGTTAAACCTGCTGCATCAGCATTTATTTAAAGCATAATGAATAAGTTTCCTCATCACGATATTATTCACTCGATTAAGGAGGTTGATACCCCCTTTTATCTTTACGATATGGACTTGCTACATACCACGCTTGTTGCGGCTAAAGCGGCTGCCGATAGACGCGGATATGTTATTCACTATGCCGTTAAGGCTAATAATAACCACCCAATCCTTGCTGCGATGCGCGATATAGGTTTTGGAACCGATTGCGTTAGCGGTAACGAGGTGGCTCGATCGTTGGAGGTTGGTTTTGATGCTAGCATGGTTGATTTTGCGGGTATCGGAAAGACTGACGAGGAAATTGAAGTAGGTCTGGATGCAGGCATCTTCAGCTTTAACGTGGAATCGTTGGAGGAGATGGAGGTGATAGATGAGCTTGCAGGGAAAAGAGGCAAAAAGGCGAACGTATCGTTACGCATCAATCCGAATATTGACGCGCATACGCACAAGAATATAACTACAGGGTTAAGCGAGAATAAGTTTGGACTAGACCTGACGTTACTTCCGAAGTTGGTTGACAATATTCGCAAGTTTCAGCATGTGAGTATAAAGGGGTTGCATTTTCACATAGGGTCGCAGATTACCGATCTGGAGGTGTTTAAGCAGTTGGCTGTAAAAGCATCGCAGCTTAACGACTATTTTTTGAATCAGGGGTTTCAATTTGAGCATATCAATCTTGGTGGTGGTTTGGGTGTTTCGTACCACCATCCAACACAAAAAAGAATGGTTGATTTTGAGTCTTTTTTCAAAATTTTCGAAGAAAATTTAACGCTTCCTGTAGGAACAAAAGTTCACTTTGAGTTAGGACGTTCGCTAGTTGCGCAGTGCGGTATTCTCATCTCAAAAGTGGTGTATGTAAAAGCAGGGTTATCTAAGCGTTTTCTTATTCTTGATGGAGGAATGACAGACCTGATTCGACCTGCTCTTTACCAGGCCTTTCATCTTACCGAAAACATATGCCGCGATGAAGAGGCAGAAAAGTATGATGTGGTAGGCCCTATCTGTGAATCGACCGACATTTTTGGGGAAGATGTGCTGCTCTCTAAGAGCTATCGAGGGGATCTTATCGCGATTTACACTACAGGAGCCTATGGGCAGGTGATGAGTTCGAAGTATAACATGCGAGATAGAGCTAAGGCTTACTATGTAAGTCAAGGTAAGTTGTATAGCGAAGAAAGTTACCTTGGGGAATAGAAAATATTAAAGGTCATTCATGCATTTGCCGAATGGCCTTTTTTTAATAATACGAGGGCTTGCTACAGCCTTTTGGGATAAAGCCGTTTTTGGTGTAGGGTAGAGTCCTCCTTTTTGTATACGGTTTGGGTGGCTATGCTGTCGATGATTTGGTTGGGGACGCCATCGAAGGTAGGGCTGTTGGTGCTATCGGTTTCAGGAGTTGCCTGCTGGCGATTAACTATTTTACATCCTTTATAGTAGAAGGCAATTATCTGGTTGCAGGACATATTCATGCGGGCCATGGCCGATGCTCCGTCTTGGCAAACTCCTACACCGTGTCCGTAGCCTTTCCCTGTAAAAATGATGCTATCGCCGACCTGCTTGTAGCTGAAATAGGTTGAACGAAGAGCTAAGTCTTTGCGGATGGTGTGTAGAGGGATGGCAACCTTCCCAACTTCGAGGTAGGCTTTGCGGGACTTCTGCTGGTAGAATTTTGGAAGTGCCTCACTGGAACTGACGCCTTTTTCGGAAGTGTAGCTAATCCATTTTTCGACAGGTACGCTGAGCCTCCACGCGTAACTTTTGGATGACGAGCAGTAGGGGCATCGGGTGGAGCGGAGGTAACTTTTGAATTTTGGCCAGACATCCTCGGAGTTTACGGTTTGCCCGCCGCAGTTGGCGTGAAAGGCCGCGGTAATCATTGCATTATCCCTGTTTACAACGACCATATCGTGGGTTTGCTCGCAGGCTTCCAGAATATTTTTGACGGAGGGTAAGCCTTTAAAAGCCTGACAGTGTACCCCGTCGCAGAGCTGGTAGCCATCGGCTTCGTGTTTCTTTAGGTTGGAGAGGGCGTAGGTTCTAGCAATAATTGCTTGAACTTTGTACATCTCCTGAACTTGCTTGCCGCCAATTTCCGACTCTACAACGCCTGATATGTAGCGTTCAAAGTCAATATCAAGAATGGATAGAATACTGTTATCTTTAGCCGTGAAGGAGATGTTGCCCGAATAGCATCGTGGAACAAGTGGCGTGTCTATCGCTTTGAGGCTAAATGTAGCGGTATCGCAAATGTTTTTCACCAGCACCTTTGGGAAGGTTCCTAACGCTTTTGCGATGGTTCTTATACGAACTTTCCCTTTTGCTGTTGTTACAAAAAGTAGCTCGTTGGGGTTGAGTTCGACGAGTAGCCGTCCACCTCCAAAGACGCGAAAGCGTCCTGTTTGGGGCTTAAGGATAAGGCTGCTGGGCTTTTGCTGCTCGTACACGCATACGGAGATGCTGGTTGCTGCAAATGGTTGAGCATTTACGTTTAGCAAACTAAGCACAAGATGCGCGCAAATAATAAGAGTGGCTTTAAGTCCAGACTTCACGTGTGGGCTATTTTGTTAGTAGTTCTACCATTTTTTTTGCAGTTCGCTCTGAGGAACCCACCTTTTCGAGCATGGTTTGCAGCTGGGCATACTCGGCAAGTACCTGCTCGCGCTTAAAACCGTGAGGTAGTAGCGAGTCTAGTTCCTGTATCATCTTTTCCACGGTCATATCGTACTGAAGCAGCTCGCGAACGACCTCGCGGTTCATGATAATGTTGACCAATGATACCCACTTTACCTTGATGAAGGCCTTGGCAATCCAAGCCGAGATGTGGCTTGTTCGGTAACAAACGGCCTGTGGAACGTTGAATAGGGCAGCCTCGAGGGTTGCCGTTCCGGAGGTTACCAGCGCGGCGGTACATACGTTAAATAGGTCGTAGGTTTGATTGTACACCATTTTAACCTCGCCATCGTCAAGGAATGGAGTGTAGAATGAGCGGGGAAGAGACGGTGCTCCGGCTAGCACGAACTGCAGGTGGGGATAGCGTGATGCGACTTTTTTCATTAGAGGGAGGCATTTCTCTACCTCCTGTTTTCTGCTTCCGGCGAGTAGGCCTACTATAGGTTTGTCTTCTAAATGGTTTTTGGCGATAAACTCCTGATAGGAGGGGAGCGTTTCTTTTCTTTGCTCTAACGCATCTATAAGGGGGTTACCTTCGTAGTGGACTTCTATTCCGTGTTTCCGGAAATATTCGGTTTCGAAGGGGAAAATGGTGAATAACTTATCAACATGTTCCCGAAGGCGCTTAACGCGTCCTTCTTTCCAAGCCCATACTTTTGGAGCAATGTAGTAGAACACTTTTATGCCACGCTCTTTTGCCCACCTAGCTATACGGAAGTTGAATCCGGGATAGTCTATCAGAATTACTACATCGGGCTGGTAGCTGGCGATGTCGGTTTGGCACTCCTTGAAGTTATGCGATATGGTTTTTAGGTTTTTCACCACTTCTAGGAAACCCATAAAGGCCATTTCACGGTAGTGTTTTACGAGCACTCCCCCTTCGGCCTGCATCAGGTCGCCACCAAAGAATCGAAACTCTGCGTTGGCATCGTGCTGTTTCAATCCCTTCATGAGGTTTGAACCGTGTAAATCGCCAGATGCTTCGCCTGCTATTAAGTAGTATTTCATTTGCAGATAGTTTTTATTTGTGCGATGACGCTCGTCGGAGTCATCTGTTTTCCAGTAGGTTTTCTTCCTTCGTCTATTTTATGATGGATTCTGCTTGTTGCAATGGCGAAGGCCAATTGCAGGGCCGTCGCCGCAGTGTTTATCTCTTAGTTAGTAGACTTTCTGTAGAAAGTAAACAAGTGCAACTACGATGGCCATGATCATAGTTCCCCAAACTACACCCTTTGCGCTGGTGTCCCGCTTAAAGTGAAGGTAAAGATAAAATAATCCTAGATTTGGATATACGCAAAGACTTAGCAGCTTAGATAAGGAGCCTAGGTAAATCATTGTGACCAAATAGGAGGTTACTTGGTTTGCTCGTGACATCACCAAAATGGTGGTTAAGAAAATGAGTAGAGGCGCTACAACTCCAACAGCTACACCCACACGTAGCGCATCTCTTTTAAAAAAATTGAGCATTTTAGTCTTAATTAGAACAATCCTACAAAATTAACATATTATTCTAACTCCAAAATAGCAGAAAGCCTAAACTGAAGGGAAGATGCTTATTTTTAGGTTTTCCTATATGCCTAAAATACCAGTGAGATGGCGAGGTTTAGTGCTGTCTCTTACTGCTTGAGATGAAATGTAAGCCAAAAATGTGAGACTAAGAGGATAAAGAAAAAGCACCCTCAGGGTGCTTTTGTATGCCTAATGCTGCTTTTTTAGCGAACTTTCATTTTCGAGATTCCACTCCATCTGCATCTTTTTAAGATAAGTTTGGTGGGTCCAGTCGATATATAGCGGGACAATGGCTACGTATCCGTTGGCTAACGCCCACTCGTCGGTGTCGGTAGCAGAAGGTTCTTCGTTATGGAAATATCCTGTAAGCCAGTAGTAGTTTCTTCCAAAGGGATCTTGGCGTTGATCGAACTCCTCGCGCCAGTTGCCGTGCGTTACGCGGCAGAACTTATATCCTTTTACCTTATCGGCTGAAATATTCGGTATATTGACGTTTAGCAGGGTGAAGTGAGGGAGTCCCTCTTCCATTACCTTTTTTATAATTGGAGAGAACCATTGCTCAACGGCCGAAAAATCGGCTTTTGGCGAGTGGTCTAGAAGCGAAAATCCTACAGAGGGAATGCCGTAGAGTGTCCCTTCTACTGCTGCACCGATGGTTCCAGAGTATATAACGCTCACCGAAGAGTTGGAGCCGTGGTTTACACCCGAGATCAGCAAATCTGGCTTATGTTTTAGGATTTGGTTCATGGCCAACTTAACACAGTCGGCAGGGGTGCCATTTACGGCGTACCATTCAGCACCATCCTCGCTTTTCACTTTACGAAGGCGAAGAGGGAACTTTGAAGTAATGGCGTGTGATTGTCCGCTTTGTCCCTCTTCGGGAGCAACCACCACTACATCGCCAAATTTTTTGGCTATATCAACTAACGCTGCGATGCCTTGAGCGTTAACACCATCGTCGTTTGATACAAGTATTACAGGGCGCTTAGTGTTTATCATTGTTTTTCTTTTTATATCGATTAATTGTTTACTTTTCGCTCTTGGCTGCTGGTTGTCGAAGCGTTGAGGCGACGATACTTTTGTGTAACCGAAGGCTTATAGTTGGCAAGTTGCTAAGGTGGTAGTATTTCTCTTACTACAGCTCCACAAAGTGCTTGCTGTATACCTGAAACAGAGCTTTTCCTCGTTTTTTTACTTCTTCGGTCGGATTTATTTCCTGAGAGTATTTTTTTCCTACGTTGTCAAAAACAACCACCGAATTACCTTCGGCATAGCCAAATCCATTGTTGAAGATAAACATGCCAAAGTCTTTAAAGTTTTTGTCGAGTAGATTTCTCGAAAAGGTGTATTTCTTTGTATCCATGTTTAGCTGGGAAAGAAGCGTGGCCGCAAGGTCGTGCTGTACGCCTATCTTATCAACTTTCATGCCTTTTTCTTTTAGGGCACCACCTAGCCAGAGCATGGGAATTTGGTTTCGTTTTTCGTCGAAAATTTCGGAGTGATTTGCAAAGCCCCTACCGTGGTCGGCTATGATGATAATGAGCGTATTGTCCCACCAGCTGCTTTTCTTTGCTTGACGGATAAAATTGCCAAGGCACATATCGGTATAGTAGGCGGCATTTTTGAATTTGCTCTCGTCATCGCTACCTTTAAATACTGTTTTCATTGGTACGTCGAACGGTTCGTGGCTGCTTAGCGTGAAAAAAGCGTAGAAGAATGGTTGCCTTTCTTTATTGAGCGAGTCGAGCATTCGGTTGAAGACAAATCCATCCTGAGCACCCCATTTTGATTGCTGCTGCTCTTTGGGGAAGTCATCTTGGGTAATCATTTTGTCATATTCCGATGATACAAGGTAGGTACGCATATTGGCAAAGCCGATATCTCCGCCATGAAAATAGGCGGTTTTGTAGCCCTGCTTTTCAAAATCTTTGGCTAGCACAGGTAGCTTTAGCACCTTGGCATTGTGCTTTATGATCGAGGTCGTTGGCTGTGCTGGATAGCCGCTCAGCACCGAAACTATCCCTTTTTCGGAACGTTGGCCATCATTGTAAATGTGGCTAAACAGGACACCTTCCTTCATTAGGCTGTCGAGATTTGGGGTGATGCCTTTGTTTCCACCAAGGGTTTCGGTAATGGTGCTGACAAAACTTTCCATAATAAGCACCACTACGTTAGGTCGTTGTGTTTTTAGGATGTAGCGAGTTTCTCCAGATTGCTTGTAGAGGCTGTCAACGATTGCTTTAGCCTCTTTGTCTTCCATGAAGCGGTATATTTTGTCTGTATCCTTCAACTTGTTTAGAGAGTAAAAAACGTTGAATGCGACATTGACTGTTGCTTGGTTGGTAAAGTTGTCTTTCGAAAAGTATGCTTTGCCGGGGTTCATAGGGGAAATCCCAAACCCGCCTCTAATGGGAATGATATTCAGCGAAAGCAGTAAAAAGCACCACCAAGGTAGCTTGTTCTGTAAGTTGGTCCTTTTGAATATAAGACGACGGTATAGCCACCACCAACCAAATGCATATGCACCAACCACTAACGGGGTGAAAATTATCTGCGAAAGGGACATGGTTGCTAAAACTTCAGATGGAGTCTTTAAGTACATTAGGGGGGTGGCATCCATTCTAAAACCCCAATATCTAAAGAGCACGCTATCTGATATCACAATGAAGGATACAAGTATTAGCAGTACGAAGGTGACTACGGAAGTTATTTTAGGAGTATGCGATGGTTTAATCCAGCTGCTGACGATAAAAAATAGGCCTGCAATGATGGTGATGTAGCCAACCATTGACAAATCCATGTGAAGGCCATGAATAACCATGCCAATATAGTCGGATGCAGCAATCTCATTTGTGTTTTTTATGTTGACAAGTAGAAACATAATCCTTGCCGAAAAGAAAAAGGCAATCCAAAATAGAGCGTAAGCTAGATACTTTTTTAAAATAAATTTTAGGGCAGCTAAATGACCTCCTGAATACTCCATAGCGCAAAAAAATTACCAAAGACGTTACAATAAACGTGCAAAATTATTAATTAAAGATAAGAGAACAAGGTTTTGAACATACATTAACCTACATAATTCGGATTTGTTGCAGTAGTACTTGGGCATACATCGGCGAACTTACTCGGATAGAGGATTGATGGTCGCTGAGAATTCCGTTGGTGAATAATTTATTGTAATCGGTAAATCCTTGTTCTACGATATTTTTTATCATCTCCATAGGAATCGTGTACCTTGTTTCGATATCGGAAAGATCTACAGTTTCATAAAACGCTAAAGTGGTTGCTACATCGAGGCATATCCTGTTGGGTTGGGTTAACTTTGCGGCAACGGCAGCAGAGGGGGCACCTGTCCCTATTTTGTCTGCATATACCTTCCAGCTGCTTTCGTTAACCGAGTATAGATCTGAGAATAGAGATTCGGAGCCAACTCCAATGCCATAGATTTGATAACCAGTGATATTTAACGGATATTGGAGTATGCTTGAGATGGTCATGTTAGAAAAATAACCAATGGAGGATGATTGCTCTTCTTTAATGTACAAATGAGGATTTATGCATTTATAGTGGCTTTGGGTAAGATAGCAGAAGGTTTCGTATAACATGGCTATACATTCCTCTTCGCTGGGTAGTCCGTAGAAATCTATTCGTTGCTTGGTCGATTCTGCCGTGCTGCTATAGCAAAAAGGGGTAAGGGTTATGGTTTCGGGAGCAAGCTGTGCAACTTCTTTTACTGATTCTATAAAACTGTCTGCTGTTTGTATTGGCATACCATAAGAAAGCTGAATGTTTAGCTTTATTCTACCTCTTTTTCTGATATGCTGAACCTGATTGCTTATTGGCAGCGCTTTATAGTCGGCCTCGATTGCATCTAAAATTTCAGTTCTGAAATCTTGCTGGTCAATAGTTATGAAGTTGAAGCCGATTCTGCGCAAATCGTCGATTCTCCGTAACGACAAGAAGGAGGGGGTGCAGATTATCCCAACTGTAGCGTCTGGGGCAATAGTGAATTCGGTATGAATGAGTTCAACTAAATCTTCTAGAAAATCAGCGGAAAGAGAGTTTGCACCTGCTCCATATAGCTTTATGAACGAAACTTCTCTATCTCGATCCAGATAAGTTGCCAGCTGCTGTATCTCTAAGCAAAGAGCCTCAAAGTAGCGCTTGGTGTGAGCTTCGGGGGTGATGCTTCCTAACGAAGAGTTGATGCTGAGGTCAGGAATGGAGATATTTAAAAAGATGCTTTTTGCTCCACTATTTGACCTATCTAATGCAGAAAAAAAGCCATCTTCCGTTACGCTGGACGATGGCTTTAGAATATCTTTTAATGATGATGGTTGGGTTAACCGATACCGTTCGATCAATTCGTAGTAATCTAGAGACATGCACTTTGTTTTGTCCAAAATTACTCAAAAAAATTATTCAGAATGGTAATTTATAAGTTTGATGGCTTATTGCATTTTTCTGAAATATTTATTACTGGTTCGAGCGCATTCGAACCTTCTATCTCTTCTTCTTGGTGTTGTTTAATTCTATGCAAGGTTACCATCATTAGCACACCAAGCGCGATGTCAACTAGGAGCATCATGTTGATGTTTAAAACTTTGCTCAGATAGTAGTTTAAGAGAATAACCAATCCTGCGATGAATAGAATTGTAACCATAGCCTGCTTATGGCTAAAGCCAAGTGCCAAAAACTTATGGTGAATATGAGTTTTGTCGGGATGAAATGGAGATTTGCCCTTACGTATGCGCTCTACAAAAACCCTTGCTGCATCAAACAACGGAATGAATAGTATAGAGAAAACAAAAGTTGGGGCATTTCTAAAGCTTGTGGTTGATCCATCTGATACAATCATGCAGAGTTTGGCACTTAGGAATGCGATTAAAAAACCAATAAGAAGCGACCCTGTATCTCCCATAAAAATCTTATGTCTGTTGCCAAATACGTTGTAAATGAAAAATGGAACAATAACGCCGAGCATTCCTACCGACAGCATGGAGTAGATGTATAGTTCCATTTCCCAAAACCAAAGGCCTAGAGCGAAAAGAGCAATGCTACTGAGCCCTGTAGCCAGTCCGTCAATTCCATCAATTAGGTTTATGGCATTGATGACGAAGGAAACTAAAATGATTGTTAGAAGGTAACCAATAATGGGGTGAATTTGATAAACACCAATAAATCCATGTAAGCTGTTAACGTAAACCCCCGAGAGGATAACCATTGATGATGCAAGGAATTGTGCAACTAACTTATATTTAAAACTTACATTAACGAGATCATCAGCAAGGCCTGTGAAGTAAAGAATAAGGAAGCCACAAAGCAAGAATAGCATCTCAAGTAGAACTGAGTAGCAAATTTGAGGCGGTATCCCAACTCCAAAAAAGTAGCGCAATCCCATAACAAAAGCAACAGAGAAGGTTAGCGCAGGTAAAAAGGAAACTCCTCCAAGTCTGGGGATTGGGCTTGTGTGTACTTTTCTTTCATTGACGTAATCGAACAGTCCCTTTTTTTTAGAGATCGTTACGATTCTAGGAACAACTATGAATCCAATTGTAGCAGATATTACAAATGTCAATAGAATGAAAAAATTAATTAGCATAAAAATAGTATTAGTAGAATAAATAACTCATCAAAGAAGTAGTCCCGCAGGCTAAATATCTATATTTTTTCTAATACAGCATCTTTCTCTGAGACTAAAACATTCACATCAATTTCGGGCCATTTAATGCCAAAGGATTGGTAGTGAAATCCAGCTTCGCTCTTTTTTGAGTATACGTTGTCAACTTTGTATTGAAAAATGCACTCATCGCTTAGAACTAAGAAACCATGAGCAAAACCCCTAGGAATAAATATTTGGCGTTGGTTTTCTGCGCTCAATTCTATTCCGACATATTCTCCATAAGTCGGAGAGCCTTTTCTTACATCGACAGCAACGTCAAAAACTTTTCCGCTGACAACGCGAACCAACTTTGCTTGGGCAAACTCCCCTGTTTGGAGGTGCAGTCCTCGTAGAACTCCTTTTGTTGATTTTGATTCATTGTCTTGGATCCAATCTACAATTCCAATGTGTTTTTCAAATTCCGTCTTTTTGTACGATTCCATAAAGTAACCTCTGGCATCTGTAAATGCTTTAGGTTCTATGATGATAACGTCAGGTATATTTGTTGCTATAAATTGCATGTTATTGTGATGTGTATTGTCTCTATTTGGGTTTAAAGCGTTTTATTGGTTATCATTAGCAATGAGCTTCTGCAGATACTGTCCATATTGATTTTTTGCCATTGGTTTGGCAAGCTCCGCGACCTGTTCTGCGGTGATGTATCCTTTGTTGTAGGCAATCTCTTCGAGACATGCGACCTTTAAGCCTTGTCTCTCCTCTATAGTTTCGATAAATTGGCTTGCTTCGAGCATACTCTTGTGGGTTCCCGTATCAAGCCATGCAAATCCACGTCCCATTAATTCGACATCTAACATGCCTTTTTTTAGGTACTCCTGATTTACAGTTGTTATCTCGAGTTCGCCACGTGCTGATGGTTTTACATTTTTTGCGACTTGAACTACATCGTTGGTGTAGAAGTATAGTCCAACAACAGCATAGTTACTCTTGGGCTTTTCTGGCTTTTCTTCTAGGCTCAATACGTTGCCGTCCTTGTTGAATTCCACCACTCCGTATCGTTCTGGGTCATTTACGTAGTAGCCAAAAACGACGCTTCTCCGTTTTTCTTCCACAGTTTGTACGCTGCGTTGTAGCATCCCAGATAGCCCATATCCGTAGAAAATATTATCTCCAAGAACCATGCATACGTCATCATTCCCGATGAAATCTTCCCCTAAAATGAAGGCTTGTGCTAATCCGTCAGGAGAGGGTTGTACCTTATACTGAAAATTTACGCCAAATCGCGTTCCATCTCCAAGTAGTTCCTGAAACCGGGGGGTATCGTGTGGGGTAGATATAATTAGTATATCCCTAATTCCGGCAAGCATGAGAACGGAAATTGGATAGTATACCATGGGTTTGTCATAAATCGGGAGAAGCTGTTTAGAAACAGTTTGTGTAATTGGATACAAGCGAGTACCGCTTCCTCCTGCTAGTACGATCCCCTTCATACAGATGTTTTTTTGTTGTTTGGTTTTAGTGGGTATGCTATCCATCCTACTTAAACAGATATAGTGCAAAAGTATGAAAAGGTTTGCATAAAGTTTAATATTATGGCAACATATTATTTGTTTAGAAACATAGTAAAATAAAAAAGCCCGATAGAGGCTATCGGGCTTTGATGTTTTGTAGTGTTACTCCTGAACTTTTTTAAAATCGGCAAGGAAAGTTGCCAATCCGCTATCTGTAAGCGGGTGCTTAAGCAGCCCGAGAATTGCGCTCAAAGGGCATGTTGCAACGTCTGCGCCTACCTCCACGCAATCAATAATGTGCTGTGTAGATCTAATAGAAGCAGCAAGAACTTGTGTTTTGTACCCGTAGGTGCTGTACATATCTACAATTTTTGCAACCAGCTCGATGCCGCTAGAGCTGATGTCATCTAAGCGTCCAACGAATGGAGATACGTATGTAGCTCCTGCTTTGGCTGCTAGCAATGCTTGTCCTACCGAAAATACGAGGGTGCAGTTGGTTTGTATCCCATTATCTGTAAAATGTTTAACGGCACGAATTCCATCTTTTGTACATGGAACTTTAACTACGATATTGGGATGAAGTGCTGCGAGCTCTATCCCTTCTTTAATCATTCCGTCAAACTCCGTAGAAATAACTTCTGCGCTGACAGGCCCATCTACGATGCTACAGATTTTCAGGTAATGGTTCTTTACATTCTCTTCTCCTTTTATTCCCTCTTTGGCCATCAACGATGGATTCGTTGTTACACCATCCAATACTCCTAGGTTATTTGCCTCCTCAATTTGGGCAAGATTAGCCGTGTCTATAAAAAATTTCATTATTGTGGTTTTTATAAGTTTGACACATCCTTTAAAAATGGGCGAACAAGATAGTAATTGTTTGGCCTGATGAAAAGGTTTTGATGACTTTTTATTGCGGTTGTTTTCTTTTATGCTCGATTATTGAGTGTTAGAGCAACGTAAACTTAAGAGGATTTCTATCAACAAGTCTCTTATAATGGTATTTAGGATATCCAACCATCAGCGCGCCCACAACCATCTGTTCTTCCGTAAGACCAAGTATATCGTATACTTCCTTATTGTATTCGGAGGTGCTCATTTCAAAAAATCCAGCCCAGCAGGTGCCTAATCCTAATGTTGGAGCAAAAAGTTCGGCATAGGCAAGGTTGAATCTTGCATTGTCACGAGCCATAGGGAGCTTGCGGGGCCCTACTGCTACGATGGCGGCGGGTGCTCCCCTGAAAATCATATCAGAGCCTGTTCCCTTGCTAATTTTAGAAAGGTTGGCGTATTGGCGAAACGAGGCGTTGGTTTTGGCAAGAGCATCAATCCACTCGAGAGTAAAGTTGGATAGCGCCTTTATTGTTTCGCTACTTTTAATAACTACGTAGGAAATGCTTTGAGAGTTTCCTCCAGTTGGGGCATAGTGGGCAATATCCAGTATTTTCTCCAGCTTGTCGGTTGGCACTTCAAGTTTTCTGTAGCTTCTAATAGAGCGGCGCGAACGTAGGAACTGTTCTGCCTCTTCGGCAGTTATGGATAGCGGCTTTTCTATATTTGTTTGATTTTTTAGAGGAGTCCAGCTAAAATCTAAAGCAGCTACAGGGCAAATGGCAACGCAATGGCCGCATTTGATGCATATTTTCGCGTTTGGAAGCGTAGGCCCATCTGCCGTCATTGCAATGATTGATGATGGGCATACATGTGAGCAGGCGCTGCATTTGGTGCAGCTTGCTGCTACTGTGAATGTGAAGTCTGGCGTGGAAATCATGCTTTTTTTAGATAAAGGTAAAAAATGGAATTTGTTTTGCTAGTGTCGCCTCTTTAATTGAAGGGATGAGGCGTTTAAATTACTGCGATTGAGAGAGCGTACTCGATAGATTATTGTGCCTTTAAAATTTGAAAATCAAAATCTTATTTCTTGTTGAAATGGAGAAAACATCAGATACCATTTTTTATACCTCAAAATTTGGGAAGCAAGTATCATCGTGTTAGAAAAAAGTTATATTGCAACAGTTGTGATCCTCTGATAAGGGAATACGGAGGATGCTTAAAATTAATATCTTGGTTATGGAATCATATAAAGTGGAAGGGACACCACGCACGCCTTTTGTGCTGATGGATGTCAATAGTGGGGTGCTGGAGATTAAGGGGATTTCTATTCCAAATAATTCTTACGATTTTTTTAAGCCGCTATTTGAAGTTTTAGATAGGTATGTCGAAAATCCGGCCCCAAAGACCGTGATTAATTTGCATTTAAGCTACATAAATACGAGTACCTCCAAGGCTCTGTTGGAGTTGTTTAAAAAGGTGGCGATTCTTCAAAATGTGGAGTTTAACTGGCACTGCGAAGCTGATGACGAGGAAATGTTAGAGTTTGGAAAAAACTACGAGACTTTACTCGGTGTTTCTTTCAACTTTTTTACCTTTTCGATGAATTAGAATAGAAGAGATTGAGAGGAGACGTAACATTTTTGTTACGTCTTTTTTGTTTCTTTACGCCCAACTTACGTAACGTTTTGTGTTAATTGTCGTCCTGTATGATAGTTATTCGTTATTTGTTGCATTTTGATTGAAGACTAATAAATTGACATAAATGAGAAAACTGCTGCTACTGCTGCTGATGATGGCTGGCTTTTCGGCCTACTCGCAGCCTAAAAATTTTACGATAGAGCAAGCCACCATGGGGCAAATGCGCGATTTTGGCCCACAATCAATGCGGAGCATGTGCTGGAAGGGATCTGCACCCGTGCTTACCTATATAGAAGATGGTAAGCTAATGGGGGTAGACTCTAAAAGTGGAGTAACCTCCGTGCTTGCAACCATTGCTGATTTGAGTGGAGATGCAAAAAAGGCTGTTGCCAGGGAGTTTCGGGTGGGACGTGTTGCTTGGAACGATGCGAATACCTTATCTCTATTTGGTGCAAATGCAACGGTTGTTTACGACTTACCTTCAAAGTCTGTCAAATCTAAAGTTGTGGCACCAAGTGAAGCTGGTGATTATACGCTTAACAGCGCATCCTCTATGGCTGCGTTTACCATTGATGACAACCTTTACTATGTAAGCGGATCATCTACCCCCATACAAATCACGAAGGATGGAGGAAAGGGAATCGTTAATGGGAAATCAGTCCATCGAAATGAATTTGGCATTAAAGGTGGTATTTTCTGGTCGCCACAAGGAAATGCTATAGCTTTTTATCGCATGGATGAGAGCATGGTGAGCGAATATCCTATTGTTGACATATCTAAGCGGGTTGCGGAGTATAGAGGCGAGCGATACCCCATGGCTGGCATGGCTAGCCATCAGGTAAAGGTTGGTGTTTACGATATTAAATCGGGGAAGACCGTTTTTCTTGAAACAGGAGCGCCATCTGATCGCTTTTTCACCAACATAGCATGGACACCCGATGAGCGTTTTATTCTGGTTGCCGAAATCAACAGAGCTCAAAATGAGATGCTGCTAAACAAGTATGATGCTCGCAGCGGAATGTTTGTTGCAACGCTTTTTGAGGAGAAGAGCGATAAGTGGGTGGAACCACAAGTTCCTGCGCTATTCCTAACGAAGAATCCTAGCCAATTTATTTGGCAAAGCCCTAGAGACGGATGGAATCATCTTTACCTATATGATATTAATGGAAAGCTAGTAAAGCAGCTAACCAAAGGTGCTTGGGAGGTTTCCGAATTGGAAACAGTTACTCCAGACGATAAATATGTATACTATACATCGACTGCAGTAAGCCCCTTGGAGCGTCATCTGTATAAGCTCGATATAAAGAGTGGCAAAACGGTTCAGCTAACATCAGAGAGAGGAACGCATAATCCTATAGTCAACCATGCTGCAGGTTTGTTTGTAGATCAGTACAGCAGTTTGAATATCCCTAATGTGATTAATATTAAATCGATTGTTAAGCCGGTTGTTGTTCGTGACCTAATTGTGGCTAAAAATCCATACGAGGGTTACAGGATGGGGCAGGAGCGCTTTATTAAAACTAAAACGGTTGATGGCAAGTATGATCTTTACGGTCGTATTATACTTCCTGCTGATTTTGATTCGACCAAGAAATATCCAGTGGTGGTGTATGTTTATGGAGGACCACATGCGCAGCTGGTTACCGACAGCTGGATGGGAGGAGCGCGTTTGTGGGAGTTTTACATGGCACAGAAGGGGTATATCATGTTTACTTTAGATAATAGAGGTACGCCTGCGCGAGGAAACGATTTCTATCAGGCAATTCACCGCAAGTTGGGTGAACCAGATATTGAAGATCAGATGCAGGGGATTGCTTACTTAAAGTCGCTTCCTTATGTTGATGCAGATCGTATAGGCGTACATGGGTGGAGCTATGGTGGTTTTATGACAACCTCTTTAATGTGCAAGCATCCCGAAACCTTTAAGGTGGGTGTGGCTGGTGCACCCGTTATTGACTGGAAATACTATGAGGTGATGTATGGCGAACGCTATATGGATACGCCACAGGAGAATCCTGAGGGATACGCTCGTGCTAGCCTCCTCAATAACGTAAAAGGGTTAAAGGGCGATTTGCTTATTATTCATAGCGACTATGACGTAACCGTTGTATGGCAAAATTCATTACGTTTTATTCAAGAGTGCGTTAATAATAATATCCCTGTTGACTACTTTGTTTACCCTCAGCATGAGCATAATGTGAGAGGAAAAGATCGAGTTCACTTAATGACCAAGATTACAAAATACTTCGATGACAACCTAAAGAAGTAGCGTTTGTAGAACGCTTCAAAAACTTTTAATTAGTAGATTTATAAACAGAGAGCCTGCATAATCGCAGGCTCTCTGTTTATAAAGGGTGTCTTTAAATATCCTGTTTTACTAATTAATCTAGATTCATTCATTCCTTTTTGGTCAGGTTTAGGTACGATTCTAAAAAAAACACCCCTCCTATCTTTGTGGTAAGTGTTGGTATTAGAGGGTTGAAGGACTCGTTAACGCGCTGCCGTGGGGTAAAAGAGGGGTTTGGGTATTGCAGAACCGGAAAAAGGGGGTACTTTTGCATCCGCTTTCGGGGATAACGGTTCGCCTACGGG
>NZ_JTLD01000040.1 GCF_000798815.1 Alistipes sp. ZOR0009
TCTGGAAGCTGTTTTTGGTACAATTTAGTAATCCTTCAACTGATTTTTGTTCTACCATTTACAAGTTTCCAGATTTTTGAAATCACCCTTCGGGCTTCTCCTCCTCTTTTTCCTGCCCTAATGTTGCAATAAGCAACAAGTGCCTAACAAGCAAAACAAAACCCTATCTATGAAAAAAACTACTCGAAAAGCAATGCTGGCGGCAATAGTTTTGCTATCAGCCATGTATGCACAAGCAGACTTGGCTAGCGCAAGAGGAAACGAGCCAAGCAGCACAACCTCTATTCAGCAAACAGTAGAGGTAAAAGGAAAGGTTGTCGATAAATCAGGCAATCCAATTGTCGGAGCAACAATTGCTGTTAAAGGAACAACAAGAGGAACAGCAACTGCTAACGATGGTACATTTGCATTAAAAGTTTTACCTAACGACAAAACCATCCAGGCTTCTTTTATTGGGATGAAAACCCAAGAAATGGCAGTACCACATAATGGTATTCCTCTCAACATCATTTTAGAAGATGATGCTAGAATGATTGAGGATGTAATTATTACAGGGTATGGAACTTTTAAGAAGTCAGCATTTGCAGGGTCAGCCTCTATGGTTAAAACAGACAATTTAAAAGATCTTCCGACAACAAACTTGACGCAAATGCTTCAGGGAGCCTCTCCCGGTTTAACCTTATCAGGATCTTCTAACCAACCTGGATCAGCAGCTCAAATTCGTGTAAGAGGTATGGGATCCTTTAATGCAGGAAATAATCCACTATATGTTATTGATGATGTTCCTGTGATGTCAGGAAACGTAAGTTCGCTAGGATCAAATGGTGGTTTTGATTTAATGTCATCAATTAATCCTGCCGACATTGAAAATATTACAGTAATTAAGGATGCAGCTGCAGCATCTTTATACGGTTCTAGAGCTGCAAATGGTGTAATTCTCATTAAAACAAAAAGTGGAAAATCAGGGAAAGCGATTTTCAGCTTTAAAGCAGACATGGGATTCACTGATTTTGCCATGCAATACAGAACTCCAATGGGAGGAGAAGAGCGCAGAGGTGTCCTTTTTGAAGGTTTGCGTAACCAAGGTTTGCGAGGGTATGCAAAAGATAATAGCTACAAAAAGATGACTGAAGAAGAAGCGACGGCCTATGCTAACAAGTATATCGACACCTATGCCCCAAAGCCTTGGAATGGTTGGGCCGATTGGACAGATATCTTATTCAGAAAAGGATTCCACCAAAATTATGAATTTTCAGCAATGGGTGGAGACGACAAAATGAAATACTATAGCTCTATTGGCTATACAAATCAAGAAGGTGTTTCATATCAATCAAACCTTGAAAGAGTGACAGGCCGTTTGAATGTAAGCTATAAGATAGCTCCAAAATTGGAACTTGCCGCAAATCTTTTGTATTCTGAAGTTCAACAAGATGTAAATAGCGAAGGTGGAACATATACCTCTCCTCTTTACTCTTCAAGAAATACGGCCACGCCATCTAATCCAGCATTTAAAGAAGATGGAACATATTCTGATTACTTCCCCAGAATGGATGGCCGTAACCCTAAAGCAACCGCAGATCTCAACTATAACAGAGAATGGATCAGCAGAGCCTTCAACACATTAAAAGCAACATACTCTTTTTCTAATAGCCTAAAATTCAAAAGCACATTTAGCTATGATTTTTCTATGAATAAAGGAAAATCATGGAATGATCCTTTAACTTCTGATGGAGTAAAGGATAACGGTAGAGCTGATGTAACTTTTGACGAGCGCAAAAGTATGGTATGGAGTAATGTTATCAGCTACGAAACAACATTTAAAGAGAAGCACACATTCGATGCTGTAGCAGGATATGAAATTAATAAAAGGTTTAACGATGGCCTTGGAGGAACTGCTAAAAACTTTGCAAAATCGGACTATCAAGCGATTTCTAATGGTGCCATACCCTATGCTGTCAGTGGAAGTCCTAGCGAAACTAGAATGATTTCTTACATTTCTAAAGCAAACTACAGCTACAACAACAAATACTTTGCTGGAGCTAGCTTCCGTCGAGATGGAAGTTCAAAACTTGCTGGAAATAACAGATGGGGTAATTTTTGGTCGGTATCTGGAGCATGGAGAGTTAGTGGAGAAGAATTCATGGCTCCTATTTCCGAAATAGTCACAGATTTAAAACTTCGCTCCTCATACGGCGTAAACGCAACATTGCCGTCTAGCTACTATGGCTACATGAATTTAACAGGACTAAATGGAGACTACTTTGCAAAGCCTACGCTTACAGAATCTCAAATTGCCAAAGAAAACTTAACATGGGAAACAAACTATAATTTCAATATCGGGCTTGATCTTTCATTGTTTAATAGGGTTAACCTAACAGCTGAATGGTACACCAGAAAAACAAAAGATCTATTAATTGACAAACCTATATCCTTAACTTCTGGTTTTGGTTCAATTCTTACCAATGAAGGAGAAATGCTAAACAGAGGTTTTGAGATAGATATCAAAACAACTAATATTAAGCAAAGAAATTTCAGCTGGACAACCAACTTCAATTTTGGGCATAACTACAACGAAATCCTTCGTCTTGATGGAGAGCAACAGCAGATACCTAGTGGCAATCAAATCCGTAAAGTTGGGTATTCCTACTTCACGCTCTACCTTCGAGAATTTGCAGGAATCAACCCTCAAACAGGGGCTCCTCAGTTTTACACAAATACAACAGACGCCAATGGCAATCTTATTAAGGATATTACAGAAGATCCCGCCAAGGCAAATCCTATTATTGGGAAAAAAATCACCCCTGACGTAACTGGAGCTATTAGCAACTACATTACTTATAGCATCTTTGACTTAGGATTAACGTTTACCTACTCAATTGGAGGCTACTCATATGACAACGCTGCACAAAAGCTTGAGCATAGCGGCAGCGAACCTTATGCCAATATACCAACCTACTATAGAAATAGGTGGCTAAAAGAAGGCGACAAAACCAACTGCGAGGTATTTATAGTCGACAACCCGCTTCCTTTAAGCGACTGGAGTTCTACTCATCGCGTACATAGTACCGACCACCTAAGACTTAAAAACTTCACTCTAGGAGCAACTCTTCCTAAACGATGGACCCAACTTGCCAAAATATCAAAAGCAAGACTATTCTGCTCTGCAACTAACCTATTAACATGGGCAGCCTACAACGATTATGATCCTGAAGTTCCAGAAGATGGTAGCGTATATTTCGAATTACCTCCGCTTAAAACTGTGACCTTTGGTATTGAAATCAACTTCTAAAAACAACAGACCAATATGAGAAATAAATATATTACCGCTTTTGTAATTTGCTTGACAATAGCAGCCTCATCTTGCAGCGACAGCTGGTTAGATGTTTCCCCAACCACCTCTGTTGAAACAGAAAAAGCAATAGAAAACACAACTGATGCAGATTACGCCCTAAATGGTATTTATAACACCATGCAGAGCTACGAGTATTACGGAGCACGCATGATGTACTATGGCGATGTTACAAGCGAAGATGCTCAAGCTTACAGCAATACCAAAAGATGTGCCGATTTCTACATGCTTCAATACAACAAAGACAACGCTCCTAGCTCCTTTTGGAAATATCCCTATAAAGTTATTCGTTTAGCAAATAACATTCTTGCAGCAAAACCAGCCGCCCTAACTGACGATATTATAGGACAAGCATTAGCGCTTCGTGCATTGGCTCTTTTTGATGTAACAAAGGTTTATGGGTCACCATACACTAAGGATGCTGGCAAATCTTGGGGCGGTGTTATCCTTCCTCAATCTTCAAAATATGATGTAAAACCAAGAAGAAGTACAGTTGCAGAATGTTATACACAAATTCTAGCGGACCTAACAAAGGCTGTTCAAATTCTTGAAAATAAGGCCAACCCTGGCAAACTTAATCAAGCAGCAGCAAAAGTTCTTCTTGCTCGTGTTTACCTATACAAAGGAGATTTTGATAATGCCCTAAAAACTGCTGAGGATGCCATTTCATCTGCCGAAAAGATAGGATACCGCCTATGGAAAAACGAGGAATATCTTGCTGGATGGAAGGATAAAATGGACATAGAGGTACTCTTTAAAATAGTAAACACAGCAACCGATAATGCGGGTAATGAGTCGTTAGGCGGTCTTTATCACGATAAAGGATACAAAGATATCATTCTATCTGATGATTACTTAACGCTCATGAAAGCAGATACTAAAGATATTCGCTACGCTTTAATTGAAGGAAAGTATTTCAGAAAATACTTGGGCAATGGCACTGATGAAGATTTCAGAAGTTCTGATATTCCTGTATTTCGCCTTTCCGAAGCATACCTTATTGCTTCAGAAGCAGCCATCAGGCAAACAACACCAGATAACGACAAAGCCATTAAGTATCTTGATGCAATTGTAAAGAGAGGTAATCCTACAAAAAGTGTATCTGGCACCATAACGCTAGCACAAATTCTAACAGAACGTAGAAAAGAACTTATGGGAGAAGGTCACCGGTTTTTCGATGCCATGAGAAATGGATTACTCATCGAAAGGAAAGGCAAATCTCATCTAAGCGCGCTAACTCCTGCTGCTAGAAGTTACGATTGGAACTACTTCAAAACCGTACTTCCTGTACCAAAATCAGAAATGGACGCCAACGAGAATATGAGAGATCAACAAAACTCTGGATACTAACAACAACGGATGCACTCTTTATTATAGAGAGTGCATCCTTACTTAAGACCTTTACCGCACATGTCAACCTGTAAAAGCATACGACTACTAGGCCTGCTTCTTGTTGTAATATTTACATCAGCATCCTGTTCTAAAGATGAAATCAAAGATACAGCAAAGGCGACCTATCCCATAGACGGACCTTACGTTATTCACAACTATAACTCAACAAAAATCATCCAAATTGGTGCTAATGGTGAATTGCAATGCAAGGAGTATGCGGCTGGATCGGAACCAAAAGAATTGAAAGTTTTTTCCCAAATTGGAAAACATCAGTTTTCTATTGTTTTAAGTCCAAACAATCCCCCCTCTTCCCCAACAACTACATCAAACAATAAGATATTCGTTCTATCCGATCCTCACGGCGATTTTGACTCATTTGTATCTATTCTTAGAGCCGGAAAAGTTATCAACGAAAACTACCAATGGACATATAATAAAAATCATATGGTGGTAATAGGAGACGCTTTTGACAGAGGTGTCGACGTTTTGCCAATATTTTGGTTATGTTATAAGCTAACCCAAGAAGCCACAGCCGCAGGTGGACAATTTCATTTCATTATAGGCAATCATGAAGATATGGTCCTTTCGGGAAATTATAAATATACCGAAGCCAAATACACAAAACTTGCAGGCATTCTTAAAATGGATTACAAAAACTTATTTGCGGCAAAAACAGAACTTGGGGCTTGGATCCGTTCTCGAAACTTTATAGAAGTTATTGGGAAGCACCTATTTGTCCATGCTGGTATCAGCAAAAGTTTGCTAGACAAGCATCTTTCGTTAGAAGCTATAAATCAAACAATGAGGGGATCATTAGGTTTAGGGAAGGAAAATATCCAAGAACCGAATACAAAATTCCTTTTCGATAGCAATGGCCCCTTATGGTACCGTGGAATGGTAAAAAACGATGCTTCATACGAAGCCTTTGACCAAAGTACTCTTGCCGCATTGCGCACTCAATTCAACGTTGATGATGTTATTGTTGGGCACACTATTTTCGACGAAATAAAAAGCCAGTATAGTGGACAAGTTGTTCCTATTAATGTAGACAACTCTAAAAACAGAAGCTTAAATCTTGCTCGTGCAATTATTATAGAGGGCAATTCTTTTAGCACAATAAATGACAAGGGAGAAATAAGTCCCCTTAAGTAGTAATTGATCCAAAACAAAAACTTACAGGCATCAGCAGCATACCCATCTTTTAAATATTGAAAACAAAAAAATATACATATTTTTTAGGACAGACCATATAAGCAAACGATATTGAATATAAACTTAAAAGCAGACTATGATACTGGATTTTATTACTCGAAGGGTTATTATTTTAACAACCATTATTCTATCGAGTTTCACGTTAATGGCCGATAAGCATGAAGATGAAAAGGATATTTTTCATGCAGACGGCCCCTACATTATCTACAAAGGGAAAAGCGTAAACGTTATATCGGCCAACAATAAGGGCGATATAACCAACCTAACCTACGCTATAGACAAGCTACCCAAAGTATTCGAAGTTCTCTCTGAGGAAGCCGAGCATAAGTTTAACATTGCCCTGCACCCCATAGAAGTGCCAGCCAACACCTACACACAACCAACCAAAACTTTTGTTCTATCCGATCCTCATGGAGACTTCGATGCCTTTGTATCAATCTTAAAAGCAGGTAATGTTATAAATAACGATTATCAATGGAGCTACGGCACCAACCATTTGGTGGTTATTGGAGATGCCTTCGACAGAGGTGTTGATGTGCTTCCCATTTTATGGCTTTGCTATAAGCTCGATGCAGAAGCGTCTAAATCGGGAGGTAAGCTACACTACATCATCGGAAACCACGAGGATATGGTTCTATCGGGAAACTACAAGTACACCGACGATAAGTATGAAGATATTTCCAACTACCTCAAGGTAGACTACAGGTCACTCTTCGACGAAAACACGGAGCTAGGCCGCTGGCTACGTAGCCGTAATTTCATCGAAAAAGTTGGCGACAACCTATTTGTGCATGCTGGTCTTAGCCAAGAATTTTTAGACAAGAACCTATCCTTAGACGAGGTTAACAGCACCATGCGGAAATACCTTGGAGTTGGGAAGAGTAAAATCGAAGATAAAAGCTCGTTGGCCTACTTTCTGTTCGACAAGATGGGACCAATCTGGTATCGTGGGCTGGTAAAAAGCGACGATAAGTACTCTCCCATCGAAAAGGAAGCACTAAACGCCATTCTTACCAAGTACGGAGTAAAGCGTATCATCGTTGGCCATACCATTTTCGAGGATATCAACCTGCACCAGCATGGGAAGGTTATTGATGTGAATGTTAAGAACGACCATAATCGTCGCACAGGCAGAGCTCGCGCAATTATTATTGAGGGGAATAATATTTCCCTAATAAATGATGACAAGCAAACAACTCCCCTTAAGTAGCAGCCTACTGTGGATGCGTATTGATTTTTTATGCAGGAAAAAACTTCCGTAGCGATTACGCAGGTCTTCTCTAATTATTGTCTTAGTATTGTCCAAACAACCAAAGGCGTAGGCGTAAAGCTTACGCCTTTGTCTTACTCTCCATAAATGTCAGTAAAACGGGGATAGAAACCTGCGTCACCTTATCAATCTGCAACCTTTTGATAGCTCCATTCTTTAAGATTAGGCTAAGCATTGTCGAGTTTTCAGCCCCTTCCACTCTATCAACATCCGCCCATCGAATACGAGCCGCACCATAACCTGGCTTAGCAATGGCATCAGACATAAATGTATAGTAGTACAAGATGCGGTTCCCATCAATCCAAGTAAAGGCATTCCAAAGCAGAAAGAAGTATAGAAAAGATATCGAACGAAAGATATCCAAGCTAAAGATAAGTTCCACACACAAGCCTAGCATTAGCATAATCCCTGCTAATGAAGCTACCCCACTCCACAGACATGCTCCTCTTTTCCCTATTAAAAATAGCCTTTGGGGCTTTATCTCCTTAAAGTAGCTTATACGCCTACAATAGTAGGCTACGATTGTAGCAATCAGCAAAACAACGAAAGGGTACCTCAACGTATGGCTATCTGCAAAAAAACCGACAACAACCACTAAAAACAATAGTACATTAAGGCACACGTAGAGTGCATTGAGTACCTTCAACTTCATTTTTATACACGATTTGCAATTGTTAAACTATATTTTCTAGCAGCAAATATAAAAAACAAAAGAGTACATATCTCATTTCGCGCTACCTTTACCCATTATTACCTACACTGCATGCTACATCTCCTACTTATCGGACGTAACAGATTAGCCCACGAGCGGCTACTGATGCTTTGGGAAAGCCTAAAAGACAGAACAACTCTGCTTTGGTATCCTAGTGCCGGTATCGATTTTAGAGATGTAACTGAAAGTTCAACGCTACATAGACTGACAGGCGACAGCCCCAACCTCTATATTCACACCGATTATCAGCTAGCAGGTTACGCGCTAGAAACGAACACAACCATTTTACACTATCCCGAGGGAGCCTTCTTCAAAAACAGCAACACGCTATCGCTAGGCGCCCCAAACTCCGAAGTTACCATCGAAGCCGCATTTGACCTAGAGCTAGAGCCTACATACGGCGAAAGCTACTGCATTAATCCAGAGTATGCCGACAATGCAGTAGATGCACCAACAACCCCTTCCATAAAGCTGCTAGACGTATCTTTTTTTCAAAATGGCATACGCAACACGGCAACCGTGCTCTACTTTGGCTTTGAAAATATCAACTTTCTAGAGCATATACTTCTAAAGCACCATATCAAAATTCCCTTTTTTCTTAAAGTCCGAGAAGGGTGCGGCTTTGGAGGCAACCGCAAAAGCATTACCGTAGCATTAGGCTTACTATCACTCCTCGGTACGCAGTTCGTTATTTCCGATGATGAAGGCGACTGTGACTACCACCTTTGGACGTTGCTCAATAGCCAGTATGGTGAAGTAGCCCAATCCTATTCGCTCGAAAAGATGGGAAGCATAAAGCCACTCTGGAGCACATTAAACGTAAGCATATACCGCGTAACTATAGCAAATTATCTACTTTCAGCCAGCCAGCTTGCGCAAAATATGTCCCAACTCCGAGTTATCGACTGGGAGGCATACAGTAGCCATTCTTAAAGGCACCTCGCCTCCTCTACTTATTTGCTACCTCATAGCAGCATTTCGCAATACCACTACCTCGCACAAATAACTTTTGTTTAGAGTAGTACTGATTGCGTTAAAATGTGTATTAGATGAAGGGTAAGGTATACTGGTAGGCTATGTGCCTTCATCCTTGCTCTGCTCAGACAATTTATTAACCAAAATCCATAACTGGAATATATGGGATTTCAACTGATTGACTACGCCATTCTGGTGGCGTACATCGTAATTATTGTGGGTGTTGGCCTATGGGTAACGCGCCGCAAGAAGGGAGCGGGAGAGCGCGACGCCGCGGACTACTTCATTGCCAGCAAAAGCCTTAGCTGGTGGGTTATCGGCACCTCGCTTATTGCCAGCAACATCTCGGCCGAGCAGTTTATCGCCATGTCGGGCTCGGGATTTGCGCTGGGTATGGGCATTGCCTCGTACGAGTTTATGGCGGCTGCCACGCTGATCATTGTGGCGGTCTTCTTCCTGCCCATCTTCCTCAAGTCGGGCATCTACACCATGCCCCAGTTTCTGGAAAAGCGCTACGATGGCCGCGTTAAAAGCGTGATGGCCATCTTTTGGCTGGTGGTATTTGTTTTCGTAAACCTTTCCTCGATTCTCTACCTGGGGGCGCTTACGGTTAAGAACGTGCTCTTTGAGGGGCAGAACGTGCTGATAGGCGGCATGGTGGTCGATCCGCTATGGATTG
>NZ_JTLD01000041.1 GCF_000798815.1 Alistipes sp. ZOR0009
TTTTTTCTGCAATCACTTTATTGTCCACATCGTATGCCTTAATGTTGATTGTGAGCGGAGTCTTTGTGTTTAGGGAGAAGTTGCCTACCGTAAAGTTTGGCTTTCCAACGTCTGCAGTGGTAACTTCCTTTTCAAAGTTTGCGCTAAAGAAAAAGTTGGACGTTTCGCCACTATTAAAATAGAAGAAGGACGCCTCATTTTCAATATTTACGTTCACCTTTTTTACGTAGCTTGGCATTACGTCAGACAGAACCACCTCTACGTATGATACAAATCTGTCTAGCACTACATTTTGAGCGATGTTGTTCTTATCAACAGTGATTACAACCTTTTTGTAGAACGAATCGTAGATGGATGCTAGATCTTGGGTGTAGTAGATGGAGTTTTCGTTGAGGCTTGTCGTGTTAATATGGTTTGGCTTTTGCTTTGTACCAATGAAGATAATGGTATAGCTTCCTGCTGCCAGCTGATCGGATATAACTCCAAAGTTTGCGTCGGATTTCGTTTGGGTAACTTCTTTTACCAGCGATCCCGAGCTGTTAAATACCATGTAGTTTAGGTACCCAACTGTTTCTCCAAGCGATTTGGTGTACGAAATGTCTGTTATCTCCTGATTAAAGGAGGAGACGTTGAACTTAATGTCGCGCTTAACCTCTTTCGTTTCTACTGTTTCATCTTTCGAACAGCTGAACATTAGAAAGCAAGCCATCAGAATGGCTAAATTTTTAAATTTCATAGTCATAGATTTTTGTTGTAGTATGTGTGGGCTGCATTTGGTAAGGTTTGATAGTTTTAAATGCAGCATTTATTTTAGATAGGGTAGGTTGTTGCTTGGTGCAACATCCGATTGTTTTTGAAAGTCCCCGTTTTTAGGGCTGGTTAATTTCGTTCTTTTGAGAATTAGCGGGTAAGTTTTGGCGGATAGATGCTTTGCTTTTGGTTTATTTTCGTTCATACTTTTGTTTTGGTAGCTTACAATTTATGCTGTAATGTTTTTTATAGTATTTGTTTGACTAGCATATTAACCGAATAACCAAAAACAGATATAGAAGCTATTCTGGAGAGGTGTATACCCATTAGAATTGGAGTTGCAATAGTTAATGTTTATGGTTTTCTATAATAATTCGAGCACAAATTTAGCATCATTATGTTTGCATTGAATAGTGTTTGTTAACAAATTTTTAAAATTTATTATAGTGTGCTAGTTGTTGTGTTTTTACTTATTACGCATTTGTAATCAGATGGTTGTGTTCGTTTTTGTCTGATTAACAAAGAAAACGCTATCTTTGGCGTGTTATTCCTTACCGCTTGAGGTGCAGGGGAGGAGCAAATCATCAATAAAAACACTAAAATGAGTAACGAACAAAAGTGCCCAAAATGTAATTCGGAGAATACCTACCAAGATATGAACCTTTGGGTTTGCCCCGACTGCTTTCACGAGTGGGATCCTACGGAATTGGCTGAGGCTGCCGCTAATGAAGCCGCTGCAAGCGTGGTTCTGGATGCTAACGGAAACGCTCTTGCCGATGGCGACTCGGTTACCGTAGTAAAGGATCTTAAGGTAAAGGGTTCTCAATCGGGTATTAAGGCTGGTACTAAGGTTAAGAACATCCGCCTAGTAGATAGCAGCGATGGCCATAATATTGCCTGCAAGATTGATGGCATTGGCGCAATGTACCTAAAGTCTGAATTTGTAAAGAAGGCTTAATTTTAGCGATATAAAAAGGAGGCACCACCAGGTGCCTCCTTTGCTTTATGGGTGTATGGTTATGTTTTCTGTTCGGCGTGCTTCTTTTCTAGCTAGCCAGCCGTTTGCCTGCATTTAGAACGCCTTGTGGCGTTTTCGATTTCAGTTGTAGCGCATTTCATTAGCACCCCACGCCGCTCAGTTTTCTAATGGATATATCCTCTTTTCCTTTCATTTATTTTGGCAGCAATGGTCGTACGATCGAATAGGCTCACTTTTGCATACATTTCTGCCAGTTGGGGGCGGAACTTATGCTAAATTCTGCTATTTTTGATCGAAATCTTACTGCAGCCATTTATTTCGGTTCTTACCTGCTCTCTTCTTTGTTGGGAGGCTTTGTACAGAATTCTTATTGATGGGCTTGCGGTGGGGTGTTGAGTTTTCTGTTGGGATTCTTTTCTCGTACTTTATGAGGATCTATTGGCATGATGATGTATCTGCTAGCTAGGGCATTTTACGCGTTCTTCCTGTTGACGAGGTGGAAGTTGTTCTGTTAGATTGGCTGTTCTATAAAGGGGAAGGGGCCTGATAAGAAAACATGGTGATATGATAAAGATGTAATTATTCAATAATAAACACACAAAAGGTTTATGAAACCATTACGTTTATTTGGTGCTGCTGGCAAGTTCAATTTATCGCTATTGGATTGTTACTTTACAAGGTTTGCCGTAGTTGCTTTAATGTTGCTGCTGCTTGGCGCCTGTTCAAAAACGGAAAATACGGGGTCTTTTACGCCTCCCAAAGTAGAGGTTATAGATGCTTTAAGTGGTGCAGTGGGCGATACCTTAACCATTAAAGGGACAGACTTTGGTGTTAACAAAGCGGAGATAGAGGTAACCTTTAATGGCGTAACGGGCGAGGTTGTGGAAGCCGATCCTGCCTTCATAAAGGTGGTGGTTCCCGATAAGGCCATTTCGGGCTTGGTAAAGATAACGCTAAAAGGAAGCGACATCTATAAGGTAGCCTCTTTTACGGTGCCTTCGTTCGATCTTTTTATTTTTCATAATAATGAGAAGAAACTTGCTCGAATAAATATCGAAAAGGGGACGTTAACCTACATTGGGGAGAACATAGAGTATGGAGTAAATACCTGTGGTAGCGCCTACAGCATAAAAACGCAGGAGTACATAGGATTCGAGAATGGAGTGAAGGATGGCGCAACCGGAAAGGTAACTCCCACTTTAGTTCGAATTAATGTGAAAACGGGAGCGGTTAAGTACGTAACTATTCCTGAGAAGTTTCTCGCTAAGGGAGCCGATTTCAGGGATTTTGCCATGGATAGCGAAAGCAACGGATACGTATTTCATTATAATATAAAGAAGCTGGCTAAGGTTAATATCGAAACGGGAGAGCTTACCTACATTGGTGAGGACATCCGCTACGGTGAAAATACCAGAGGAGCCATGTACTGCCAGAAAACAGAGGAGTACGTTGGTTTCGAAAACGATCTGAAGGATACTGCAACCGGTAAATCTGCTCCTGCTATTGTTCGTGTTAATGTAAAAACGGGTCAAGTAAAGTATGTTAGCATTCCGGCTGAATACCTATTGAAAGGAACAAACTTCCGAGACTTTACGATGGATGCAGCAGGCAATGGTTATGTGTTTCAAGATGATGATCATATGTTGGCAAAGCTTGACATCGAGACTGGAAAGATTAAAAACTTCGTTAAGGATATTCGCTACGAAAACACTCGCGGAGGAAGAATTTACCCTAGAACTGGGGAGTATATTGGATTTGCAAACGGAGTAGTAGATGGCGAAACGAAAAAGATCTATCCTTACCTAATTCATGCTAATCCAAATTACGGCTCAAAAAGTAGCGTAAATATCTCGGCCAAATATCTTACCAAAGGTACCGACTTCCGAGATTTTTGCGTTGGCCCTAATTAAACTCTGTTTCAGCAAAAGCGCTGGCTATTGGTGCCCTTTGTTTTATTGGACAATTAAATAGAACCTCGCGTTGATCTGCTAACTCTAATAAAGCTTAAGCTACTATATGTAATGAAACGGTAATCCTATAAGGGGTTGCCGTTTTTTTGTAATGGGGTATTGGATGTTTTTTAGTTGCTCTTATTTGCATGTGCGGTGTATTCAATTTCTTTATTCTCGGAGATGGCCTACTTTAGGCGTAGTTGGATTGGTTTTGGCTGCTGGATGTCGGTGTGTAATTTGAGGTTGCTTTACCTCTAGTTGTATTAGGATACAAAGGAAACAAGCACATTTGGTTCATAAAGGGTATGCTCAGAAACCTTTGGGTATTTCATATATTGAGAACATGATGCTTATGTAGCCACATTGATGTCCGTTTTCTCTACTTTTTGCATGTTTTATAATTACCTGTTTTTCTACTTGTCTGGTATAAAATGATATGCTCCTTGTTGTATCTTTGTTGATACAATAAGAGGAGGCTTAACCTGTATTTGCGATTGATAAGATGCAGCCTCGTTTAGATACAAACCCAAATAATTTCAACCACCATATTTCCCTACGGGGGAAGTTTAATCACTTAAGTACAAAGAAATGAGAAAGACTAAATTTTTGTTTTGGCTCGCTTTTATTCTTTTGACAAACCTGCAGGTTGTAGCACAACAAAAGATCTATGAGCCGACATGGGAATCGTTAAACACCCGTTCGTATCCAGCTTGGTTCAATGATGCTAAGTTGGGAATCTTTATTCACTGGGGATTATATTCTGTACCCTCATGGTCGACCAAAGAGCAGTACGCCGAATGGTTTTTGCGAGGGTTAATGACAAATGATACTGCGCGTATAAACTTTCAGAAGCGGGTATTTGGCGAGAATTTTACCTATGAACAGTATAAGAACTTGTTTAAGGCCGAACTTTTTGATGCCAACCAATGGGCGGATCTGTTTCAAAAGGCTGGAGCAAAGTATATAATTTTGGTGTCTAAGCATCATGATGGCTACTGTTTATGGCCGAGCAAGTATGCCCCAGGTTGGAATAGTTTGGAAACAGGTCCAAAGCGAAACATTGTGGGTGAGCTGGAGAAGGCTATTCGCAAAAATACGGATATTAAGTTTGGTTTATACTACTCGTTACCCGAATGGAATAGCCCTTTGTATCGTTGGGGAACCGATCCAGGTACAAAGGTGAATGAGTATGTAGAAAAGCACATGGTGCCTCAATTTAAGGAGTTAATATCTACCTACAAGCCATCGTTGGTCTTTACCGATGGTGAATGGGATCATTCGGGAGCAACTTGGAAGGCTCCAGAACTAATCTCGTGGTATTTTAATACGGTTGGAGACGAAGCCATTGTAAACAACCGCTGGGGAGGTGGAAGTGATTATGGCTTTCTAACTCCTGAATATAGTTCTGGAATTCATAGCCCTAATCGCCCTTGGGCTGAGTGTCGTGGAATGGGCCGTAGCTTTGGTTTAAACAGAAATGAAACCATTGACGCTTACCTCACCCCCGAAGATTTAATTCACTTCTTTGTAATGGCAGTTGCTAATGGCGGTGGAATGACATTGAATGTTGGTCCGGCTGCCGATGGACAAATTCCGTTGCTTCAGCAGGAGCGTTTACTTCAGCTCGGTTCTTGGCTGAAGGTGAATGGAGAGGCTATTTATGGCTCTAGAGCTTTTACAAAGACAATAGAGGAGAAGGACGTTACTGTTACAAGAGTAGACTCTACAATTAACTTCGATTGGGTTCGTAATTCTCCCATAAAAGGAATAAAGGAGGATGATTTTACGGCTAAATGGGAAGGTTTTATTACGCCTAAGTATAGCGAAAGCTACCGTTTTGAGGCTGTTGCCGACGATGGCATTCGTGTTTGGGTTAACAACCAGCTGGTTGTTGATCAATGGGGAAATACCTCTACCGAAAAGGAAGGTAGCGTAATGGATCGCCAAAAAGGGGCAGCCAAAGGTGGTCAGATTAAGCTTAAAGCAGGGGTGAAATATGCCATTAAGGTGGAATACTTTGAAAGCAAACAAAATGCACATGCTTTCCTTTACTGGCAATCAAAACATCAATCTCGTCAAATTGTACCTCAAGAGGCTCTTGCTACAGAAATTTCTGCTACAGGAGATGGCTTAAAAGCGGTGTATTCATCCAAAAAGACTACTCTTTGCTATACTAGCAACAAGGGGAATATTTATGCGATTGCTTTAGAATGGCCAGAGGATAAGCTCGTATTAAACATTCCTTCACCAGCATCAAATGCGAAAGTAACTCTGTTGGGAAGAGATGGAGTGCTACCTTGGACGTATGAAAACGGGAAGATGGTAATTGATGTAACTGGTATCCGTTACAATGAAGTGCCTTGCCAGTGGGCTTGGACATTTAAGATTGCTCAGTAATCTAGCGAATATTTATATTAATCAGGACAGGGATTGGCAATCTATCCCTGTCCTGATAATCAAAAAGAGGATGAACTTTTTACAAGCATCCTCTTTTTTATATTAGAACCTTTTAATTAACCGAAAAGAAAACGTTAGTTGGCCTTTGCTGCTTGTGGTTGATTTACTTGAGCAAGTTTTACAGGAACATTCTCTAGACTATGCCGTTTTCCACTGTTATCGATAAAAGAGAAAGATCCGGTTCCACTTTGCCAGTTCGACTCAAGAACAATGCGTCCTTTAAACTCATTATTACCTTCAAGAACAACAAGGATGTGAGTGTTTTGAGGCATCACTGTCATGTAGGTAAAGTCTCCATTAACATCAAAGTGAACATCTAGAGGAGGGTTGGTTGATTGAAAGGCACGTGCAACTCCACCGACTTTGCGGTTTGGTGTAGACACTCCAAGGTTGAAGTTTATGCTAATAGCACCCATCTTACCTGTTCCTGCAATTAGAGGAAGTAAAAACATTCCAGTTTCCATAAGTGAAAATTTTAATAATGTAAAAGGCTTAATTTGAAAGATGTAATAGTTTTCATACAATCTTTCTTTTTTGTTCCTTATAAATATCTCCTAATTGATAAGGGTATCCAACAGTGTAAATACCTGTTTTTCAAAAAGAGGTATTTACCGTAAATATGTGCTTTAATGACAGCTGGAAATCGCTTGTTGGGGTGGGAAGCCTTGTTGGTCGGATGTTTTTAAAGAAGGGTACAAAAAAGAAGGAAATTTTTACAACGATTTCCTTCTAAATTTTTAAAGTGATGTTACTTTGGTAGCGTTGTTTAATGATGCTTGCTGATTTTATGGCAAAGAATCTATTTTCTCGTTATTTAGTTGTTCTTTTATTTTTCTTTGCTTCTTGAGTTTTTGCTCCCACTTGTTTTTCTTGTCAGAACATTTATTTATCAGCCTTGCATTAGAGGTATCTTTAACCTCAAGCCTAAATGGTAATGCGTTTTCGTTTTGAATCGATGGCGTTACGGGTTTTGTAGACGGCCAATCTGCTATTAGTAAAATGGTTGCTGCTATAGCCGCCATAATGCTAAAGGTAATGAGTTTAACTCTCAGTTTTATGCGCAATCCCTTTTTTTCGGGCATGAAATCAAGGGGACGAATAACCTGCAGCCTACGTTTTACTTCTTCTAAGTCGCTATTTACCTTATCTAAATCAACCTCGGTTAGACCTTCGTATGCTAATGCACATAGCTCGCAGCTAGCGATGTGGGCCTTCGCTAGGCTGTATTCATCAGGAGTCAGTCCTCCTTTCGCTAAGCGCTCGAACGTGTCAGTGCTTAGGCATCCTGATGCTGTAAAGAGGTTGCGCTGATTATTGTTCATAGCCATCGGTAAGTAGTTTTCGGAGGTTACGCTTGCCATTTTGGATATGACTTTTCACTTCGTTCATCCCAAATCCGGTTATATCAGCAATTTCTTTGTATGATTTATCTTCGAGATACATTAGGCTTAGGCAGATGCCTTGTTGGCTCGATAGCTTTTCCATGAGTGCGAGCATTTTTGATATTTGGTCTTCGGCTACCTCGTCATCAATCTTTTGTCCCAACTCTTCTTGGTATAGCTTGTAAAGTACGTTTGTAGTACTTTCGGGTGTTAGTTCTTTTAGATCAAGTTGTCGCTTACGAATATGCATCAGGCAGTAGTTTTTGGCAACTACAAATAGCCACGATTTAAGGTTTTTCACCGTATGGTTACTCAAATCAATAAATATCTTCTCAAAGATTGATTGTACGGCGTCTTTACTCTCTTCTGTATTTTTTAGGTATTTATAGCATACCCCGTATAGAATATGTGAGTAGCGGTTGAAAATTTCGTTCACGATATCCCCGTAATTATCCTTCGTTAGGGATTGCAAAAGTTCATCGTCAGCTAGTTTTGTTAAGTTCTGACGTGTTGCATTATCGAGCTTATGAACTTTTTTTAGGAACAACCGAATTATTTTTATACAAAGCTAAAAAAATATACCAAATAATTTATGCAATTTTTAGTTCTTCCGCATCCTAATAGTAAGGGCGCCCATCTACAAGTTTAATTTTAAAAACAAGAAGTTATGTTGGCAAAAAAGACTTATGGAGCAGACTTAGAACATCTCAAGGTTCTATTTCTAGAAGTGGGCTTGTGTGTTGCTCTGGCTATTTCGATAGTTGCGTTTGAATGGAATTTTAAAGAAAGCAATACAGCATCTAGTTGGATTATCAATTCTTCAGTAGAAAATATTTCGGACTTAATTCCGATAACAGAAACACCTACTAGTACGTCAGAATTACCGCATCTTGCCGTCTTTTCTGATGAGATCAAAATAGTATCTAACGATGTTCATCTTGATAATGTGTTAATGGTAGATGCTGAAGGGGGGAAGGAGCCGATTCCTATAACTTCGTATAGTCCAAAAATTACGGATGATATTGTTGATGATACTGATGAGCCTTTTATTGTGGTTGAGGAAATGCCCACTTTTGGGAATGGCGGTTTGGAAGCTTTTCAAAAGTATGTTTTAAGCAACGTTGTGTATTCTGAAACAGCAAGGGAAAACAATATTTTCGGGACTGTGCTGGTGGAATTTGTTGTAGGCAAAACGGGTAAGATAGAAGGGGTTAAAGTTGTACGAGGAGTTGATTCCTCGTTAGATAACGAGGTGGTTCGTGTTCTTCGCAAATCTCCAGATTGGAAACCTGGGTATCAAAGAGGAAAACCCGTAAAGGTTAAGTTTACTTTACCTGTGAAATTTGCACTTGAGTAACACATATAGTTTCTATTTTTTTTGTTGAATATAAAATAGGTGTTATGAGGTTGTTGATTAGCTATTTGTGATTTTATTTGCTTGTTTTTTAGGAAAAGGATAAAAAAAAGTGATATGGTCGTGTGGAATTTTACTCTTTCTTGCATCTATATGTATGTAGCATGATAAAGAATTAAAGTATTAGGTCCTCATTAGAACTTGTGAAAGTTCGTCCAAGGAACCTTAAAAGATCAATATAAAGGTTTAAGTCGATTAATTGAAAAAGAGGAGTTGTGGTTAGCTCCTCTTTTTTTTATTTGGTAACAGGTAGATGCATCGTTGCTTTTTGCTTTTTTAAATCTAGAAAAATAATGGGATAGCCATCCGCAAGCAGACCTTGCTTATTCGCTTCATAGATGAGCTGGTTGTAAATGTCTTCAATATTTTCACCAATGCGATATCTCGCGTAAAGTGTTTTTGATCCGGTAAAAAGGGCTAGTATTGCATTGGGGATACGTTGAATTTCTCCGTTTTTTACAGGGAATCCTGTGATAACTTTTAATGTGTCGTCAATTGGACTTGTAGAGAACTGAATGTAGGGGAGGCCAGCGACGTTTTTTTGGGGAACAACCTTCTGTAGATTTAACAGTTCCTGCATTATGCCTTGCCCATCTTTCTTGCTAACGTATTTTTTACGAATAAAAGCTCTGAAATCAGAAATCGTTCCGCTTTTTACTTCGTAAATAACTGTTGAGTTGTTTAAGTTGCAGTCCATTACAGCAGATTGCAAATCTCTTCGAAAATCTTTGCGGATAAAGTAGTAGGATATGTACACCTTAAATTTGAGCCAGATAGAGTTCGGTAAATCAATATAAACGGAGGCGTTTACCTGTGTTTTTTCTCGTTGATTTATTAAATTGAATACAATTTCTCCTTCTGAAAAAGGGTGGTAGCTGATGCTAAATGTTAGATTTTCGTATCTTTTACTTTCTTTCAGCTGAAGCCATCCTTTGTCTCCATTTTTACTGCTCCACCTGTAGATGGTTGGCTGCTTGATGTTGGTGCTATCTATAACAAGCCTATGCTGGTTGCGAACAAAATAGTCGCTTCGGCTGATCCATCGTTTAGGATTTTCGAGATACTGGTAAACAACTCGAGGTGGGCAATTAAAAATAACGCTCTCCCTTAAAATAAGGGCGGAGGGCATGAAAATATAAATTAGAAGAGATACAAAGATTAAAAAAATAAGTAGCCTTAGGCTCCACCGAATCCATCTTCTCATAGTTCGAGTCGTTTGATATGCTAAATTAGGTGATAATCTGGATATTTTCAACTAGATGCTACGTATTAGTTGTAGATTGTATTTAGAATATGCTGAAAAAATGACATAAAGATGGTGCGCTTTCGGAAAAAATGGCACAAAATGCTAGTTGGCAAATTTATTGAAGGTTTAGCCGATAGGAGGAACATTGAAATGAACTTTAATAATTTTACAATTAAGGCACAGGAGGTTATTCAGCATGCAATTGAGGTTGCCGCGGCTAATAACAACCAAATTATAGAATCGGGACATGTGTTGCAAGGGCTAATGTCTCAAAGTGAAAGTATCACAGGGTTTTTATTGCGCAAAGTTGGTGCAAATCAGTACGCAATTGAGAGAGGTCTTGCAGAGATTTTGGGTAAGTATCCTAAGGTAACAGGAGCAGGAGAACCTTCGTTAAGTAACTATGCTAATAAAGCAATTAGTAGGGCAATGGATTACGCCAAAAAATTGGGTGATCAGTACATTTCTGTTGAAGATTTGTTGTTGGGCATTTTAGATGTTGGGGATAACGTTTCTAAGCTTCTTAAGGATAATGGCGTTGTCGAAAAGGAACTTATAGCAGCAATCAAAGAGTTACGAAAAGGTGCCTCTGTCGATAATCCGTCGGCAGAAGAAACGTTCAATGCTCTTGGACGATATGCGATCAACTTAAACGATATGGCTCGATCTGGTAAGCTCGACCCTGTTATTGGTCGTGATGAGGAGATTCGACGTGTGCTTCAAATTCTATCGAGGCGTACAAAGAATAATCCAATCTTAGTTGGAGAACCTGGTGTTGGCAAAACGGCTATTGCCGAAGGCATTGCACACCGTATTATTAGTGGTGATGTTCCTGAAAATTTGAAATCTAAGCAGATTTACTCTCTAGATATGGGGGCGCTCATTGCTGGTGCTAAGTATAAGGGTGAATTTGAAGAGCGATTAAAGGGTGTCGTAAAAGATGTGACGACTTCGGAAGGAGAGGTTATTCTTTTTATTGACGAGATCCATACCTTGATAGGCGCAGGGAAAAGCGAAGGAGCAATGGATGCCGCTAATATTCTTAAGCCGGCACTTGCCCGAGGTGAGCTGCGATCGATTGGTGCGACTACGCTTGATGAGTACCAGAAATATTTTGAAAAAGATAAGGCGTTGGAGCGGCGTTTTCAGACGGTAATGGTAGATGAGCCTACGGCTCCTGATGCAATTTCTATTCTTCGAGGCTTAAAAGAGCGCTATGAAAATCATCACCAAGTGAGAATAAAGGATGATGCTATTATTGCTGCTGTTGAACTCTCTTATCGCTATATTACCAATCGTTTTTTGCCAGATAAGGCTATCGACTTAATTGATGAGGCTGCTGCTAAGCTTCGTTTGGAGATGAACTCTGTTCCTGAAAATATCGATGAGCTAGATCGACGTGTTCGGCAACTCGAAATTGAAAGAGAAGCAATAAAAAGAGAAGGTGATACTCGAAAGGTCAACGACTTGAACGAAGAAATTGCAAACCTTTCAGAGCAACGGGCGGTACTTCGTTCTAAGTGGCAGGAGGAGAAAGGGCTAATAGATAAAATTCAGCATAAAAAGATTGAACTAGAGGATTTGAATTTTCAAGCGCAGGAAGCAGAGCGTTTAGGTGATTATGCTAAAGTTGCCGAAATTCGTTATGGCAGGGTAAAGGAGGTAAATGACCAGATAGAAAGATTTAAGGAAACGCTTAAAGAGCGTCAACGCAATGATGCCCTTATTAAGGAGGAGGTTGATTCGGAAGATATTGCAGAAGTTGTCTCTAAATGGACTGGAATTCCTGTAGCCAAAATGGTGCAAAGCGAACGTGTTAAGCTTCTTAATATGGAGTCTGAATTGCATAAGCGGTTGGTGGGGCAAAATGAGGCTATAGAGGCTGTCGCTGATGCCGTCAGACGTAGTCGCGCTGGTTTACAGGATTCAAAACGTCCGATTGGTTCTTTTATTTTTATGGGAACTACGGGTGTTGGGAAAACGGAGTTGGCTAAGGCTCTTGCAGACTTTCTATTTAATGACGAGAATATGATTACCCGCATTGACATGTCGGAGTACATGGAAAAGCATTCGGTCTCAAGGCTTATCGGAGCGCCTCCTGGATATGTAGGCTACGACGAAGGTGGACAGCTGACCGAGTCGGTTCGAAGAAAGCCTTACTCTGTTATTCTTCTTGATGAGATAGAAAAAGCACACCCCGATGTGTTTAACATTCTTCTGCAAGTATTGGATGACGGGAGATTGACGGATAATAAGGGGCGTACTGTCAATTTTAAGAATACGATTATCATAATGACATCGAATATTGGCTCTCATCTTATTCAGGAGCGGTTCGCTAATATTTCTGAAGATAAGAGACGGCTGATTGCGGAGCAAACGAAAGTCGAGCTGGTTGAGCTGCTTAAGCAAACCATTCGTCCCGAGTTTATTAACAGAATTGATGATCTGATAATGTTTACTCCGTTAAACCACAAGGAGATTCGAGAGATTGTTCTGCTGCAGCTTAATTCTGTTGCTAAAATGCTTGGCGAAAATGGAATAAAGATTGAGTTTACCGATCGTTCTGTAGACTATATTGCCGATGTTGGTTTTGACCCAATGTTTGGGGCTCGACCTATAAAGAGGGCAATCCAAAAGTATATTGTAAATGAGCTATCAAAGCAAATACTGGGAGGCGTTGTTGAGCGAGATGATGAGATTGTAATCGATTATCATGATGAGGTTATAACTTTTTCAAATAAAGCATAAACTATAAGTCTTAGGGATAATAATTTCCTAAGACTTTTTTATGCAATCTCGGCTCAGATGCTGATGACGTAGAGGTGTGCTGATTCTATTTTTTTAGTGATAGCCTTGATGAAATTGCAAAAAACGAGCAGTTGTGATGTAGAAACGAGCAAATGGCTGTTATTAATATGTCATTTTTAAATATTTTGGCGCTGACTTTTCTAAATTCGCAATCTACAAAACGGACGTAAATGAGATATAAGGAAATCGTAGAAGAAATTTACGAATCGGTAATAGGCGAAGAGAATAGTGGAAGGCTGGCTACCTATATCCCAGAACTGGCGAAGGTAAATCCAGATAATTTCGGGGTTCACTTGTCTACTATTGACGGGGAAAATGTTGGAGTGGGGGATTGCTGCCAAAGATTTTCGATACAGAGTATTGCAAAAGTTTTATCCTTAAGTCTGGCCTATAAGAAGTTGGGTGAACGTATTTGGGGTCGACTGGGGGTTGAGCCTTCTGGGACTTCTTTCAACTCGTTAGTTCAGCTGGAGGCGGACAAAGGAATTCCTCGAAATCCATTTATTAATGCAGGAGCATTGGTGATTTGTGATATTCTTATCACTTTGCTTGATAATCCCAAAGAAGACTTTCTAACATACATACGAGATTTATCCGATAACCCAACTTTGGATTATTCGTCGGTAATTGCCGAGTCGGAGCAATCTGTTGGATATCGTAATATAGCGTTATGCCATTTTATCAAATCTTTTGGCAACATTAAGAATGATCCGATGGAAGTTCTCGACTTTTACTTCAATCTATGCTCGCTAGAGATGGACGGACGTGAGCTGACACATACGTTCTTGTTTTTGGCTAATGGAGGACGGAAGTTGGATGGTACGGAAATCCTGAATGGGAGCCAAACTAAGCGTATAAACGCTTTAATGCAAACATGTGGCTTTTATGATGAGTCAGGAGAGTTCTCCTTTAAGGTTGGGTTACCCGGGAAGAGTGGTGTTGGAGGAGGTATTATTGCGATTCATCCAAACCGGTACACGATAGGAGTCTGGAGCCCGAAGTTAAATGATAAGGGTAACTCATATAGGGGCATAAAATTTTTGGAGCGTTTTACCACGCATACGAAGCTGTCAATATTTTAGTAGGTTAATCCAACGTAAAAGGCATGCGCCGAAATACCTTTTACGTGGATTTTATTGATTTAGAGAAGTTTTTTTGCAATGGCAGCAAGTATGTTAATGCCATTCCCGATATTTTTAATCGAATTTGCTTTTTCCTCGTTGCTTAACGATGCGTCGTTTACAACTTTTAAAATCTTCTGCATATCTTTTTTGCTGATACCAGTTTGCTGAACAATTTTCTGTATTTCGGTATCATTAAGCTGACTGAGGCTGGCTATTTGGTTGGCCAGCTGCTCGTCAGTAGCTTTTGCTGCTTGGTTGGCAATGTCATCCCAATCTGTCATGATGGTAGTTTTATTTTGATATTAGTTTATTGATGTCATCATTCAAGTCGGTAATATTTTGTCCGACATTTCCTGCTTTAGTTATAAAACGGTCTATGGTCTTTTCTATTTTATCAAAATCGATGGGACTACCTGTTAATGCTGTTGTTTGGTTTAGCAGCTGTTTTCTGCTATTATCAACTTTTATAGATGATTCTAGTAGCCGTTTTAAGCTGCTGCAGGCTTCAATGTAGGTGAGGTAGTCTTGGTTTAGCTTATCTGTAATTTTGATTCTGTTAACTTCTAACGCATTTTGCATCGAGTCGCGACGCTGGTTTATCTTAGGAATAATGCTGGAGATAATGCTGGGGAGTTCCTGCTTTATATCTACATTACTGGGGATTAACGTTACAAATTGGTTAATAAAAGTGGGCGTGTAGGTGTTTTTTATGAAGTCGTCTATACGTAGCCTTTTTTCATTAAAAAGCTTATTGGTAAGCATGATGTTGAGGTTGTGCATTCTTTTCCCCTCTACCATAATGCTATCATTAAGTGCTACCGTTTGCATAGGGATAGTGGCACAGGAGGATAAGAGTAACGCACAGAGAGTGCTAAGGATGATTGATGTTTTCATTATATATTGGTTTTTACTGGAGTATGAAACACCTATATGTAGCAGCAAGATCTTGGAGGTCTTGAGTGCATTACTGTAAATATATGAAAAGAAATTTGTTTTGTTTAGATAAATATTGAAAGTGTGTAAAAAGAAAAAGCGCCGTAATCTGCGTGATTCTGCGGCGCTTTCTTTTTAGTGCTATTAGTGTTTTACTTCATGTAATCAAACATTGATCGAATGGTTATATCCTTTATATCTATTTTTTTGCTGCTTTTAATGGAGATTGTTTTTGTTTCTCCTGGCTCAATATCGAAAAAGTTGTCGGTTAGCTCTAACTCCGAGTTAGCTGAATCTATAAAAACGTTTTTCATCAGATTCTTTGCAGAGATTGTGAGCAGCGTTTCTCCTTTTTTTCCGTTAATAAGTTTCAGGCTGTATTTTGGTTTTTCTAGCTTCAAATTTTTAATGGTGGAGAAGTAGTGGAAGGATTTTACACCTTCGAAGTTGGTCACAAGTACAAGGTTTGAGGTGTCTGCGTATTGCAGAAGAGCTGTTTCGCTGATCTTTTTTACAAGTGTCGATGAGTTGTCTTTTACCTCGATCTTCTCACTTGATTGCCAAAGCACACTTCCTGAGAGGTTGTACAATTTACAACTAAGCACTCCTTTTGTTTGGGCTGTGTGATCCGCAACAAGGTGTATTTCGATGTTTCCTTTCTTTTTGTCGCTGCTGATGAGGTTTGGGGCAAACGCTTTTTTTGCCATGAAATGAAGCGCTTTAGGACGTAGCTTATAGTCCATACTCGACCATGAGGTTACTGGCCAGCAGTCGTTAAACTGCCAGTAAAGGGATCCCATGCAGCGTGGCATGTTGCGGCGATGCGCTTCGATGGCCAAGGCAATTCCATTGCCTTGTAAAATTTGGCTTAAGTAGATAAGATCATCAAAACTTCCAGGGTTTGGGAGCTCCCTTTTTAGGTAGAGGTCAATAATATCAAACCCAATAGAATGTTTTTGATGTACCTTCAGAATGGGAGAGTTGGTACTCCATTCAGAGCGAGGAATGTATTCTTCTAGTGTTTTGGCGCTAGGAAGAGCTTGAAATCCATATTCGCTTGCAAAACGAGGAATCTTTTTTTCGTAGGTTTCGAAAGGTTCCTTTCCCCACCAAACTCCCCAATAGTGCGAGTCGCCATGGGTTAAGCTCTTTGGTGACCCCCATCCATATTGTGGCGATGAAGGCCAGTAAAAACGGGAGGCATCTTCCTTTTTAATAACTTCAGGTAGTAGCTTTTCAAATAAGTTTAGATAGCCATGCCAAATGGCGGTCGAATCTTCCTTCGACCATTTATAAACTTTCTGGTAGCCCCAGTTATGCCAAGCTTCGCTTATTTCGTTGTTCCCACACCAAAGGGCAATAGAGGGGTGATTTCTTAATCGGATAACGTTTTGGATGGCCTCTTCTTGTACATTGTCAAAGTAAGCTTTATCCCAGGGATAGAAGCTGCAGGCAAACATAAAATCTTGCCACACCAAAATACCTTGCTTATCACACTCTTCGTAGAATTTGTCGTCTTCATAAACACCTCCTCCCCATATTCTAAGCATGTTCATGTTGGCTTCCTTTGCTTTCGCTACGGCTTTCTTGTAATGACTGGCATCAACGCGAGGAAGAAAGTGATCAAGAGGAATATAGTTGGCTCCTTTCATAAACGTTGGTATGCCATTAACTTTAAACAAGAAGGATTGACCAATGCTATCGGGGGATTGAATGACCTCGAAGGTTCTTACTCCAATTTGTTGAACGTCGGTTGTTTTTTTGTTTCCAACTGCGAGGGTTGCTTTTAAGGTGTAAAGGTTAGGTTTTCCCATTCCGTTGGGCCACCATAGTTTAGGATTTGATATGGTGAATGGGACGGTTTGCCTATTGTTTCCTTTGTTTAGTATTAACTTCTTAACGGCAAATACTTTTCCATTTTCGTCACTCAACGTAATGGTTCCCTGCTGATTTTCTGTCGAGTTAATGCTGAAGGTAGCGTTGAAATTTGCTTCCTTCTTACTTTGATTAAGTTGGCTATAGCGAATATTTTCGATTCTGGCTTTACTCCAAGCTTCGATTTCGACAGGTCGCCAGATGCCAGCTGTTACAAATCGAGCGCCCCAATCCCACCCGTAGTGGTGTTGCGCTTTACGTGTGAAAACGCTTGTTTTAAATTCGCCCCTGTCGTTGTCGTTAACTAGCTGTATGGGCAGCTGCTTTAAAGCATTTAGCCCTTCGTTATAGGCCGATTTTAGGAGTACTATAAGCTGGTTTTTGCCAACCTTGAGGTATGGTTTTGAACTTATTCTCCAGGTACGAAACATGTTGTTTGCATCAAGAACTTTGGTTCCATTCAGCCAAACTTCTGCGTAGGTATCAAGTCCGTAGAAGACAAGATCAACCTCGTCATGGTTAAGGGTTGTTGCATCTACCTCTATTGTTGTTTGGTATTGCCACGATTCATTTCCAATCCACTGTTGCCTAGTTTCTTCGTCGCTAGCGAATGGATCGTTGATTAGCTTGTTGTTAAAAAGATCGGTGTGTACTGTTCCTGGGACGGTGGCGGCATGCCAAGCTTCTTTTCCTACTTGCTTAAACTGCCAGCCAGTGTTGAGTTTTTGACGGATTAACAGGTTGTCGGACTTGGTGACGGTTTCGGCAGCTTGATTTGTTGTCGAAAAGCACACCAATCCAGCAAGAAGTAAAAACGTGTATTTCATTGATAATGGATTTAGAGATAGGTAAAAGTAGATGTTTCGGATAACCTTTCAAATTCGTCATCGTTGATTTGTGTTATGTTATGCAATGGTTATATGATCTTTAACAAGGTGGAATAAAAAAAGAGAGTAAACGGAAACCGTTACTCTCTCTGTTTTCGCAGTTTGTAATTTAGCAAGGACGCATCATCTTAATGATGCTGAAATAAGTTTATTGTTGTGCGATTTGCTGACTTTCTTCGTAGGTTGCTCGGCGCATGGGGTAGTAGTCTCTACATTTTTCGAAACTTTCGGGGCGTGCCCCGTAGCCAATTCCCAGTTGTAGCACTTCGTTTGAAGGCATATTGTATATCATCTCCACGCGTTGATTGCTATTTTGATTTTTTACAAGTAAATCTAACCAGTGTGGAGTTTTTGTATCGTCGGTTTCGTAGGTGCCTGTATTAGTTAGCCTCCATTTTCCTGTTCCTGGAATATCCTGTCCATCAATAGGTGTTAGGGTTACCGGTTGACCGTTGGCTCCTATTATGGTAGTTGGAGAAGGATCTTTCCTGTCTGGAAGAAATGTTTTTAGAGCAAATGTTCCATCGGAATTAAAGATAATTGCCATTGCCCCTTTGTTTGTCGGATTCTTACTTTCCATAATCCAAGTTCCTTCTATTCCTCCGCAGGCGCAAAGAAGTAGAGGTATTGCTATGAATAGTATCTTTTTAAGAGAAAGGCGGGTTTTGGTGGAATTTCTAAGACTGTTAGCCTCATTTGTTTGGGACTTATTGCCAAGACACAATCGCTCTTTCATGGTTGAATGTTTGGTTAAATAACGTTAGCAATATAGTCAAAATGTAAATACAATTTAAGTTTTGCAAAAAACTTTTCGATATTCTGATACATTTTTGCTTGATGGCTTCGTTAAATATTACAATGCTTCTCTGCTTGTACCTTAATTCTAAAGTTGAGGTTTGGTTGAATGTAAAAAGTAAAGCTTGGTAAGTATTGTGATGGCTTTATCTATATTTGGATTGTTATTGTCAAACATATTGGTGTATTGTTTTTTATTTTAACACAGTAAAATGAAGCTTCGAAACCTATCAGTAGCACTATTTGTGCGTGATATAGAAATCTCTAGGCATTTTTATGTTGATATATTGGGTCAGGAAATAGACCTTGATTTTGGAGGAAATATCATATTTAAATCGGGTTTTGCCATTTGGCAGATAAAGCCTAGTCATATTATCCCTCAGACGTTGGGGGAGGATAAGGTAAATGACGATACGGTGAATCGGTTTGAGCTGTATTTTGAGGCCGAAGATATGGAGGCAGTCTTCAATAAACTAAAGACGTCGAAGGTGAGGTTTTTGCATGAGATGCACGAGGAGAGTTGGGGGCAGCAAACCGTGCGTTTTTTTGACCCAGATGGGCATTTGGTAGAAATAGGGGAGCCGTTGGAGTGCTTTGTTAAGCGTTTCTTCAATAAAGGTATGACCATTGAAGAGGTTTCTGAAAAGACATCCGTTCCGATTATTGAGGTAAAGCGTTTAGTGGAGCTGAGTTAAATTCGTTGTGAGAATATTTTAGTGAAGTTGCTTTTGGCGCTTGGGGATGTGCCTTTGAAATGTTTTTAAAGTGCTATCTTTGATAGGTTAATCTTTATGCCTTAAGGAGCAAATCTAGTCGCTCTAAAATAACTGCTTATGATAGAAATTTCAGAATCGACGTTAGATCGATTAATTGTGCATCGTGTTGGAAATCGCGTGTCGGATATGACGCTGGTAATATCCCAGCGTGAAATTCAGAACTTTGATGAAATGCTGAGTGGCATGCTTATGCACTTTTTCTTTACTCCATTTAAGGGCGATTCGTTTTTCAATTTTACGCATCCGACAGATGTAACCCTCAACGAGATTTATACCTACTGTGGGCGGATATTCGATGACGTGACGCAATTCTTCCCTATGAGCGAAGCTATTGCCAAACACCTTTACGAGATGTCTGATCACCCCAATATTAAGGAGGGTGAGCTCTATGTTGCCTTGGTAAAGGATGTCGTTATCGAAGGGGAGGTGTGTGACGCCATTGGTATCTTTAAATCGGAAAATAAGGAAATATTCTTAAAGGTAAATCAAGGTGCAGAAGGGCTTGATTTAGGAAGCGAGAGCGGGATAAATATTAATAAGTTGGATAAGGGATGCCTGATCTTTAACACGGAGAGAGAGGCTGGCTATAAAGTCTGTGCTATAGACAATACCAACCGTAATAGCGAGGCGGTGTATTGGAAGGAGGCCTTCCTTAGGGTTAAGCCGCGCGAGGATAGCTACTACCAGACAAGAGGCTATATGGAGGTTTGTAAAGGCTTTGTAAGGGAGGTTTTTAATACCGAAAATGAGGTGGACAGGGCCGATCAGGTGGTGATGCTTAATAAAACCGCGGAGTTCTTTAAGAAAAATGAGGTTTTTGAGGAGACTGTTTTTGAAGAGGAGGTTATGCAGCAGCCTGAGATTATTGAAGCATTCCGGGAGTATAAGGATAAGTACCAAACGGTGAATCAGGTTGCTTTGAAGGAAGAGTTTACCATTTCTTCGGATGTTGCCAAAAAGATGGGAAAGCATTTTAAGAGCATCATTAAGTTGGATAAGAACTTCCATATATATATACATGGCGATAGAGAGCTGGTAGATAAGGGGTATGATGACGAAAAGGGGATGAAGTTTTACAAACTGTTCTATAACGATGAAGCTTAATCTTTAATGATATACAAAACGCTCCTGCCATAATGTAGGGGCGTTTTACTTTTTATACGAAATAGAAGCTGAATTGGATTTTAGCAGGTTGTATCTGCTTAAATCGACTTAGGTAATGAAGGCAACCATAAGGTTGCCTTTCTATTTTATCATAAAAAAACAGGCACCCGTTTAGGTGCCTGTTGATGGTTGGCGCATTAATTTTAGCAGATTGAGTGGTCTAGAAAGCTGTGTTTCTTTTCTTCTTGAATAACCTGCTTAATTACTCCTTTAATTGTGCAATTGTTAATACTCTTGCTTCTGCGCTCCATTTACCTTCGGCATACATGGTATAGCATGTTGTCGTTAATACTGTAGCCGTATTTCTTTATATAAGTTGACGTTGATTCGACGTGTACTATCTAAGATCCATCGTAGTTTATTCAAATCAATACCTAATCAGGTTGCGGACTTTTCAATCAAAGGTATTCTTTTGTAATAAGTATAAGCCAATCGTAAATGGTGTAGTTAAAGGATGCAAATATAGGGCTTGTAGTGTTAATAAACTAGTATTAAATGTTTATCAGGTTATTTTAGCTTAGGGCGCTTTGCAAGGCCGTCTATTAGCCGATAATAGCTTAAATAGTGTAAATGTAGTTTAAAGCCAAAATACGCCATCTCGTATATATGTTTTATTATCAGTATTGTTTGTTTGTACATGCACATGTGTGGATATGTAAATCGTTTCAGAGCTTAGGCTGCCATTCTTTTGAAAACGAGCAGAAGGTTGCAGCATATAAGGCGGCAGATTTTAGTAGAAAGGCTAGGGTAGTGTGCAGCTGGTAAATGGTTGTATGTATGCGGTGAAACGTATGTTGGAAGAGGCATTTATAATGGGTTTATGACTGTTTGGGGACGAGCGTTTGCTCGCTTTATGCTAGGAGCAGGAAGGAGGCTACTTTAAAGCAGTAAAGGATACTAGGGATTTTAATGGATAAATACAGCTTTCTCTTTCGTAAGTTAAGCAGTATATGCTTACCTTTAGGTTAGTTTTAAGGGATAGCAAACCTAACTTTTAATGGTATGGAACTACTGGAAAAAATAAGAAAGCCCCTGATTGTAGTAGCTGCGGTGCCGGCTGTTATTGCACTTATTACAGCACCTGTTGCTATGAATAGGTCAGCCATTTTTATATTCTTAAGCCTTTTTATTCTTTTAGGAGCTGTGATTATTGCCTTTTACCATAGGGGAGAAGCAAAGCGAACCGTATTTACTTTTTTACTGGTTGCCTTTTTAGGTTGGTTTGTGGAGATGCTTGGTGTTAAGACTGGAGCAATCTTTGGCGTATATACCTATGGAGAAACGCTTGGTATTAAAGTGTTGGGTGTTCCCTTGGTTGTTGGAATTCATTGGGCTGTTTTAATCTATCTGGCCTATGCTGCTACCAGTATGTTGCCTGCTAATAATAGGCGGATGGCTGCTGCCGCAGGATTGATTGTTATTTACGATATTTTTCTGGAGCCTGCTGCCTCCCGTTTGGGAATGTGGCATTTTGAACGAAACGATGTTCCTTTTCAGAACTACGTTTCGTGGTTTTTGCTGTCGTACCTTTTGTTGAACCTAGTTAGGAGGTCTAAGCTGGAGTATACCAACTCTATGGCTACTCCTATATTTGCAATGCAGCTTATCTTTTTGCTTTTGCTTGACATTATACTGCTAACCTTTAAGATATAGCTTTACTAGCTGTAAGGCTGTTCGAAATATGACCTTGCCGTTGGGACGAGTAGGATGAAAATATTATTTGCCCAAAATTCGGTTTTAGGAGTACTGAACAAATTTCTTAAAGCTATGTTAGGCTTTAGGTTCTTCTGATTGTTTTGTATGAATGTATGTCAGAGCGAATTTTTTAATTGAATAGAGATTACTCCTATGGTAAAATCCAAAGTTTTAATGCTGCTTATTGGGTTGTTGATGCTTTTCTCTTTTGCAAAAGCACAAACAGCCGATACCTATCGTAGCCAGATTTATGGTTGCTATCTCTCCGGGAATATGAAAGGCTGGCTGCAAACGCTAAAGGCGCTGGAGAAGCAGTACGTTAAGACGGCGGATGACGACTTGCTGATGGAGATCATTCTCACTCACTATGGTTATATCCCCTTTGCCATTAGCGATAATAGGAAAAAGGAGGCTAGCGATATGCTTGAAAAGGCGTTTGACTACCTCGATCGCTACCTAAATAAGTATCCGCATAGTGCCGAAGCGTATGCCATAAAGTCGTCTTTTTTTGGCTACAGCATTGGAATCAGCCCATACAAGGCTCCTTTTGTTGGGCCCAAGAGTAATGGCGCGTTGGAGCACGCATTAGAGTTAGATCCGAAGAATCCTTGGGTTATACTGGCCAAAGCTAACGCGTTGCACTACATCCCTAAAGTATTTGGAGGAGATCCTGAAAAAGCGGTGAAGCTGTATCGTTTGGCCATTGATGGAATTGTAAAAAAGGGGGAGACAAAAAATTCGTGGAACTACCTTAATGCGTATGTGAACCTAGGTTTGTGCTATACCAAGCTGAAGCAGTACGATGCAGCTCTTCAAACCTATAGGCAGGTGCTGGCTATTGCTCCAAACTTTAAGTGGGTAAAGGATGAGCTGATTCCTAAGCTCCAAAGTAAGATGAAGTAATACATTTATTGGATGGAGTATAATAAAAAAGATAGGACATTATAAAAGCATTAAAACTTGTAGGCTCACCTGTTGATTGGTATTTATTTATTTTAATTTTGAGATGTTAAAAGGTTAATTAAAACAGGTGCAATCATGAAGAGTTTAGGATTTATTTTTTTTGTTGTTTTAGGGTTCACGGCCTGTAAACATTCTAATTTTACGATAGAAGGAGAAATCTCCAATGCCGCAACACCTCCGACCATTCTCGTAAATATTATGCATGCTGATGGTGCTATTAGGCCTATTGACAGTACGTTATTACATGATGGTAAATTTTCGATGTTGGGGAAAGTGAAAAGAACTGAGGTTGCTTTTCTTCAGTTTTCGAACGAAGCTACCTTCCCTTTTATTCTTGAAAAGGGAGATATTAAGGTTGCGATTAACTACGATAAGTGGGATGAGTATAAGATAACAGGAACACCATTGAACGATAAGTTTGATGCCTTTCATAGTAGATATCATGCTTTATGGGCGAATGCTGATAGTGCATACGTCAAATTTGTAAGGGCAGAAGGGGCAGGGAAACTTCCCAAAGAGGAGTTAGACGTGCTAAGGAAGGAAGTTATGATAAAGTATGGTTTAATGTTAGATTACTCTAAGTCTTATATTGCAGAAAATAAGGATAATATTTTATCGGTAGCGGCTTTATGGTCTGTTCATAAGGTTCTAAAAAAGGAAGACTACAAGACCTTAAGTAATATCATTTCGCCAAATTTGAAGTATTCGAACTTGCTCGATTTAATGCAAAAGCAGGCTAACGGGAAATTACCGAACTAACATAAAGAGGAGGCAGCATAACTTATGCTGCCTCCTTTATATACATCTAAATGGAAGGTGCGAGAGCATTTTCTTAACCTAAATCACACCTAAATAAAAGTAAAAGTGGAAAGAATTCTTTATGGACCCTTAGATGGCTCCTCGCTTTCGGGGTTTTGGGCCTTGCCCTTTTTGGGGATAATCCTATCAATTGCAATTTTCCCTTTAGTTGCTCCTAGCTTATGGTCGAAACACTACGGTAAGATTAGCTCTGTTTGGGCGCTAATTATTATTGTGGGGATTGGTATTAGCAAAGGCTTGGGAGTGACGCTTCATAACCTTGCACAGGTTATGTTTGAGCAGTTTTTGCCCTTTATTTTTCTTTTGCTGGCGCTCTTTACCATTACGGGGGGCATTAAAATTAGGGGATCTATAAAGGGAACCCCCAAATTTAACACTCTTATGCTTGCGGTTGGTGCCATTTTGGCGAGCTGGTTGGGAACAACTGGAGCTGCGGTTCTTTTTATTCGTCCGTTGCTGAAGGCAAACGAGCACAGGCATAACAAGGTGCATACCATCCTTTTCTTCATCTTTATTGTGGGAAATATTGGCGGTTCCTTAACGCCTGTTGGAAATCCACCTTTGCTAATGGGGTATATTAGCCACATTCCCTTCTTTTGGACGTTAACCCACCTGTTTGCACCGACTCTAATAACTACGGGGATCATGCTGGCTGTATACTACCTGATTGATCTTTATTTCTTTAAAAAGCAAAAAAGCCATATGCATGAGGTGGATTACTCGCGGTTGGGGATTGATGGAGCGTTGAACCTGCTACTTCTAATTTTTGCTATTGCTGCTGTAGTTATTTCGAGCAACGATTTTGGAATTGCCTTTACGTTATTTGCTGTGGAGGTTAACTGGAGCGAGGTGTTTGAGCTTGTTGCGCTAGGCTTCCTAACGTGGGCTTCGATAAAGGTGACCGCTAAAGATATTCGGAAGTACAATAACTTTACTTGGCATCCTATTGTTGAGGTGGGAAAGATATTTACCTGCATATTTATAGCCATGTCTCCATTAATTGCCATTCTTAGAGCGGGAGAGTCTGGCGCTATGGCCAGCTTGATTCATAGCTTAACTGATGCGGCTGGTAATCCGGCCAATGGAGTTTACTATTGGGCTTCGGGGATGCTTTCTGCCTTTTTGGATAGCGCTCCTGCCTACCTCGTTTTCTTCAATATTGCTGCAGCGCCAGCCGAGGCTGCGGGTATGATGCCCCATATGTATATGGTGGAGCATATTCCAACGACCCTTGTGGCTATAACCATGGGTGCTTCGTTTATGGGCGCTTTGAGCTACATTGGCAACGCGCCTAACATGATGATTAAGGCTATTGCGGAGGAGAATGGGGTTAAGATGCCATCATTCTTTGGATATATGCTATGGTCTTTTGGGATTATGGTTCCGCTGTTCTTGCTTATGCAGTGGCTATTCTTGTAGCATTCGATTAAAATAGTAAAGGTCGCCAGTGTGGCGGCCTTTTTTTTGACCATAGAAAGCAAAAACCCCCAAAGCATCTCTGCTATGAGGGGTTTTATATATAGACATGAAAAATTACTTTTTAATAAGCTCCAAGCTTCGTTTTACGAAGTTGCTTAGCGCTTCACCTTTTAGCATGTTGTTAGAAAGGAGGGCAAGGTCGATAAGCTGGCGTACGGCCTTGTGAGATTTACCCCACTGTCCTAGAATATCTGCCTGCTCCTTGCGGATAGATTCTACCTTAACTTCTGCATCAGCAATCTTGGTTTTAAGATCGGCAGGTACGTCCTCATCCTTCTTGTCGCCTTTTTCCTTTTTAAGGTTTTCTAAAGCGGTTTCCTCGGTTTGAAGCTGCGACTTGAACTCCTCGATCTTTCCAGCAAGCTCGCTCTTGAGCTCGTCCTTAACCTCAACCACTAGCGGGTGGTTGGCATTAACCACAACGGTGTACGAATCTGGCAGCTTGCCGTAGAAGTTCATTCCGCCACCGCCGCCCATTTGCGACATATCCTTCATACGGCGCATGAACTCGTTTTGGGTTATGATGATTGGAGCCGCGGTTTCGCTAAGCGCCTCGAATGATACGTTGTAGTGAGCTTCTCCCTCTGGAGTGTTGGCCTCGAATACGGGCTTAAGGTTTTCCTGCTCTTCGGTGGTGAGCTTCCATTCCTTTTTCTGCTCCTTACGTACAAGGTTGTCTACCACATCCGAGTCTACGCGCACGAATTGAACGTTTTCGAGCTTTCCTTCCATCATTTGGATGAAGTGGTTGTCTAGCTGGCCGTCCATTACTAGCACGTTGTACCCATGTGCTTTTGCCGCCTCGTTGAAGCTATACTGAGCCTCTGGGTCGTTGCTGTAGATGTGAACCACCTTATTGTCTTTGTCGGTTTGCTCTAGCTTAATGGCCTCGCGATACTCCTCGATGGTGTAGTGCTTCCCATCAACATCCTTGAACATAACAAACTTTTGGGCGCTCTCGTAAAACTTTTCGTCGGTAAGCATTCCGTACTCCACGAATAGCTTAAGGTCTGCCCATTTCTGCTCGTAAGTTTCGCGCTCGTTTTTGAAAAGGTTGTTTAGGCGATCGGCAACCTTCTTGGTAATATGGTTGGAGATCTTCTTAACATTTGAATCGCTTTGCAGGTAGCTGCGAGACACGTTAAGTGGAATGTCTGGAGAGTCGATAACACCATGAAGCAGGGTCAGGAACTCTGGAACAATGCCCTCTACCGAATCGGTAACGAACACCTGATTGCTGTAGAGCTGTATCTTATTCTTTTGAAGGTCGATGTTATTCGAAATCTTTGGGAAGTAAAGGATTCCGGTAAGGTTAAATGGGTAGTCGACGTTGAGGTGAATGTGGAACATGGGCTCATCAGCCATTGGGTACAGGGTTCTGTAGAACTCTGCGTAGTCCTCATCCTTTAGCTCGGTTGGCTTTTTTGTCCAAATAGGGTTGGTTTGGTTGATGATGTTGTCCTCTTCGGTATTCTCGTACTTGCCGTCTTTCCACTCCTTCTTCTTGCCAAAAGCAATCTCGATAGGCATAAACTTGCAGTACTTGTTAAGTAGCGCGCTGATACGGCTTTCCTCTAGGAACTCCTCGCTATCGTCGGCAACGTGCAGTACAATATCGGTACCTCTGCCAGTAGCACGGGTGGTTTCCTCGATTTGGTATTCTGGGCTACCATCGCACTCCCAACGAACGGCAGGCTCGTCTTTCCACGACTTAGAGATAACCTCTACGCTCTTACTTACCATGAATGATGAGTAGAAGCCCAACCCGAAGTGACCAATAATTTGTACCGATTGATCCTTAAACTTATTTACGAACTCTTCTGCTCCCGAAAAGGCTATTTGGTTGATATACTTTTCCACCTCTTCCTGAGTCATCCCCACACCAGCATCAGAAATGGTGATGGTCTTTTTCTCCTTGTCTACATTTACGCGAATGGTTAGATCGCCCAGCTCGCCCTTAAACTCGCTAGCACCTGCAAGGGTTTTGATTTTTTGGGTGGCATCTACGGCGTTAGAAATTAGCTCGCGTAAAAAGATCTCATGGTCTGAGTAAAGAAATTTCTTGATGATGGGGAAGATGTTCTCTGTTGATACCCCAATTTTGCCTTTTTGCATATAGTAAGTTTTTTATTGTTTTCTGTGGGTTTATTACTCAAAGTATGTGCCAACAGCCCTTAGGCTGACAAAGTGGCAACTCTTCTGACACAACGCCTCTGCTTTAGCTGTTTTGTTGTTGGCTGCAGGTATGCGGGTGTGCCAATTTAGCAGAAGGTGTGATGGCTTTTCGTTGTGGGATAGGGGCATGTTCTCCTATAGGTGGGAGCATAGCATGTTACGCTAGGCGTTGGCACATTGCTCCGCCTTTGTACGAATTGACATTTCGCTTGTTTGCTATTTCAGGTTGCTATGCTGCCGCTAAAGCTGCGTAAAGCTGTACGACATGGGGATGGTTATATCCTGCTGCTCCTTGTAATCTTTTATTCTTTCGATGGTTTTTTCGCCTTGAACGCTAACCTTCTGGAAGAGCTCTTCGTAGCTTTGAAACAGCTGAACCGAGTTGTGCTGCTGGCTTTTCTTTACAGGGAATAGGGCTATTGCTTCGGTGCTGGTGGTTACCTTTTCGCGCTCGTCTACGATGTATGCCCATTCGGAGCAGGGGGAGTGGTCGGCAATTATAACGTTGGGGGCAAGCGTCATTGCGTGACGAATAGCCGTTTCGGGATTTTCCATTTCGTGGAGGCAAAATTCGAAGAGTACGACGTCTCCCTTTAAGTTAACCTGGTAGAAATCGGAATGAATGAGGGTAAACTTATGGGCGAGCTGCGATTTTTGAAGGTTGTCTTCGAGCCTAACCAATGCCTCCTGATCGTTATCTACGGCGAAAAGCGACTTTGCATGACGTCCGTACTCGATAAACTGTCCACCGCCTGCACCAACCGAGATAATGGTTTGGTTGGTAAAATCGTAGAAGGCAAGTAGGTTGTCAATGATTTTTCTTACATCTGTAGCCATCTTTTTCTTTTTTATGCTTCTTGCTATACTATAAGCTAGCATCCGTCAGCCATGTTGCTGCGGGTAGCATGGCCAATGTGCTGTTGTAAATATAGCGGATGTTGCGCCGAATACATCAGGCGGGAGCCTATTTTTGAAGATGGTGTTGGTAAAAAACAAAAGCACTTTAAGGTTTTCCTTTTTCCCTTTGTTAGAAAGCTTAATCATTTAGCTTTTTTCCTAAATGACTGCCTCGTTTTCTTAAAGAGAGTTGGCGGATCCTTAAAGTGCTTTTGTAGAAAAGTTAAATGAGAAATCTTATTCTAAAAGTATGGTTTAGTAAACTTAAGCTTACCTTGTCTTAGAAAACTTTAGGGAGCTTACCTGCTTATACTGAGGGCTTGAAGCTCCAAAGGCTGATTTGATGTAGGTCTTCACGTCGAAGCTGATGTCAACCAACCCTGTGTTGTCCTTATAAAGAATCTCATTACGTGCTATACGGGCGCTGCTTAACGGAATAGCGGTGTTGGCAACAGCCTTATTCTTTTCCTTTAAGTTATCGTGGAGTTCAAACAGGGATTTAACCGTTAAATCTTCCTCGTTAGGTTGATACTCTGGAATGTTGCTTAGCAGCTGTACATACTTGTAGAAGTTAGCCAACCGATTGTCGTAGCCCATTTGAGATGCAGATACCTCTTTTACATGAATACCTTCGGCAGAAAGCGCTTGAATCTCTTCTTCCGATTTCTTAGGAGTTGCCCTTTTACCTTGAATCTTGCGAACTATGTTTGCTGCACTTTCATCCACCTTTGCCGATGAGTCGGACGCCTTAAGTGCGTTTAACGATCGGGTGATAATGTTGCCAAGCTTATTAAACTCAGACTCTCTAACAGCAACAGCAATAGTGTAGGCCGAATGCTCGCTGGATACCTTGTTAATAGAGCTGTTTGATTCTGCTAAAACCTTATTAAGTTCAATAATGGAGATAGCATTTCTTGTTGGTTTGTAGCTGTCGCCGTAACCCTTAACGATTGTTATTAGCTCTTCGAAATTGGCGACATTCTTTGTGTGACCTGTTTCCGGGGAGTTTCCCATGTTTTCTTTTTTTTGTTATTAATAATCAAGTTTATTTAAATATATATATAAT
>NZ_JTLD01000042.1 GCF_000798815.1 Alistipes sp. ZOR0009
GGCAAGTAGTGGCTGCTACCTGCCATTTTGTACTTGCTACCCGACAAGTAGTGGCTGCTACCTGAATTTTAGTGCTTGCTATGGGGCAATAAAAAAAGAGGCGACCCATTCGGGTCGCCTCTACATGGCTATTTATTGATCGAGATATCGTCAATGAAAAAGCGGGATGGCTTTTCGGTAGTTCCTTTTATCTCCTTACCCGTTTCGAAACGAACGATGGTGTTGCTGGTTCCGTTGCTAAAGGTTAGGGTGTACTCGTCGAGCGAGGTGGCACTCTTTCCCTGCTTAAGTGTAACTGCCTGCTTTTGGTCGTTTACAACTACGATTAGCTGGGCGTCGGCATTCCATCCTTTGGCCTTAAACTTAATGGTAAAGGTGCCGTTGTTGGCCGAAAGGTTAAGCGGATACTTATTCTCTATGGCACCGGTGGTGCTGCTGCTGCCCACTCTGATGGCACCTCCAGCCTGATATACGGTACCAATAATCTTAAATAGCTCGTCTCCGGGCCAACCACTCGATCCTGATCCGTCTATTCCACCCTGCTGCGCAGTCGAGAAATCTTCGAAAAGGCTGCTTGCAGCATCGCCAGGGGTGGTGCCACCTTCGCCCGGCTTGGTGGGGTTTAGTATAACCACATCCTCGGTAAAGGTGTTGTTGGAGCCTATCACGGTAAAGGTTACCACAATTTTCCCATTTTGGGTTCCGTCGGCTTGGTAGCTTATCTCTACGTTGGCAAGTTCTTGGGCGTTTACGTTACGTGTAAAAACGGCTACTGGGGTTCCGTTGTTGGTGGTGGTAATTTTGAGGTTGCCTGGCTTAAAGTAGCCAGTACGCTGCTCGCCTATACCGTATATTAGGTTCCCACTTTCCGACTCAATAAGGGTGTTGTAGCTGGAGTAGGCCTTTTTGAAGCTTTCGGTGTAGGTAATCTTTACTCCTGCATTGGTTTGGATATTGGTAAGCGTTAGCTTTTCTGTAGCGTTGGCCGCAAGCGTTACCTCCTTGGTGGCTTCGTAGGCAGGTGTATCCCACTTGGCCTCCGAAAAGGAGCCGCTAGTGGTCTTTACTACGTAGGTGTCGGCTGGTAGCTCAATGTTATTTTCGCCAATTTCAGCATACTTGTCAAATGTCTTAACGGCTTGTCCATCCTTTTTTCGGATGATGCTAACGGCCAAATCTTGCGCCGAAAATCCGCTTTTGGCAATAGTAGTGCTGCTTATTTCAGCCTTTATTTTAAGAAATCCGTTTCCGGCTGCAGGGGTAGGGGTGTCGTCGCTCTTAGAGCAGGCGCTAAATGCCGCTACCGCCAATAGTGCTATAAGATAATTCTTCATTTTTTCTACAACGCTACTTTATGGTTATGGTATACTGATATTTTACGGGACGTTGCACCGATTTGCTGCTAGTTCCTGCTCCCCAAATGCGATCTACAAACTCTGGGTGGTCGACAAATGGGTTGCGGTTGTGCTGGAACTCTTCGGCAACCTCGTTCCTTTTTTGCTCTTTGGCGCTTACGGGGTCGTTTTTATGCCAGCGGATAAACATTTTTATTACCCAAGGATCTAATCCTAAGTCGTCGCTGCTAAATACGTTGTTATCCCATTTGTGAATATCTTCGGCGTAGCGGGTAACAAAGTAGAAGTAGATGCGGGCAATATCGCCCTTGTAGGCATCAATTGGCTCAAATACGGTGGTCGAAATACCCAAGTCTTTTTTGGGATTTCCTAGCTTACTTCCGTTCATAGAGGTAAAGGTGGACGATTCAACCTCTCCAAATGGGTAGTTACTTCTCATGCCGTTAACTTTTCCGTCGGTTGGTAGGATATGCAGGTAGTCCGACACCATCGGACTTTGTGACTTAAACCAGCTTTGAGGGATGCAGTGCTCGCGGTTGAAGCAGTCGCCCTCATTCTTGTAGGTGCCACATCTGTCTTGGTTGGGTTGGAAGTAGTATGGAGGAGTGCCGCTAGGAATGTCGGAGTAGATATCCCAGATGGCGCCTGTATTGTCGGTGCGAATATCGCCCTTAGCGTAGGCTTCGTAAAGAGCATCGTAGCTTTGACCTTTGTAACCGGTGGAGATGATGCTGGTAAGCGCCTTCTTAAGGGCGATGCCCACCTTGCCGGATGCATTTTGGTAGTAGCCGGTGTACGACTCGCCACCCTCTTCGTATGGGAGCTTTATATTAAGAAGCAGCTTAGATCCGGGAGCTAAGCTGGCGCTGCTGGAGGCAATTTGATGCTTATACTCCTTCTTCTCGCCTTTTTCGTCGGTATAGGAGATGGTAACAACTAGTGGACCGCGATAAAAGTATCCCAATCGCTCTTCGTTTGGCTGAAAGGTTAGGCTTCCATCAGGACTCGACACGGTACAGCTGTAGCTGGTACAGGTTTTCTTAAACTTATCGGAGTAGCTGATGCCCAACCCAAAGTTAACCTGCTTTAGTGCAAGGTTGAGGGTGGATACGTTGGCTGCGCTAACCGAAAAGGTGCTGCTGCCCGAGTAGATTGGCTTCTCGAATAGCGGTACGCGCTTGTTGGTTGGCGTAGCGGTAAAGGTGTACTGTCCTGGCTTAATCTCTAAGCCTGCTGCGGGTATATCCGAAGCCTTGGCCAGCTGCACCACGGGGGTGTTATCCTTATCGTTGATTTGAACGGCAAGGCTATCGTAGTTAACCTCCGAATTTGCCGCGGGTGCGGCTAAACGTAGCAATCCTTTCTCCTGGATTACCTCTTCGTGCCGCACATCGGTGTTGCACGATTGCATTGCCAGCGAGCCAAAGGCCAGCGCCAGCAGTAGTTTTTGAAATTGTCTCATTGTTATATTCCGATTATGGGCTGCTACGGCCATCCGAAGCTTCCCATCCTAAGTTTGATATAGATTTAAAAAGAAGTTAGTAATATTTATAGGCGGCAGCCAGGTAAATATTACTAACGGGTTGGTTGATTAATAAAAGAGGCTGCCCTATCGGACAGCCTTTATAAAAAAAGCGAGATTGTTTGATTTCTTCTTATTTCTTGAAATCTGCTACATCAACCATTCCTGGTTTTCCAAAAGAAGCAGTTACAGTTCCTCTAAGAGAAATTTCTTTTTGAAGGATAACTTGGTTTGCTGCAGTTCCTAGGCCTAGCTCATTTCTAGGGGCACCTGTCATTAATTTTACAGCGATACACTTTGTTGGATCTGTTTCGTCTTTTGTTGGAGCTAAAACAATGTTAGTTACGTCTCCTGCTGCAAAATTGCTGTTCTTAATAGAGAATCCACCACCCGATTGAGCAGATACAGCAAATCCTACAACAAAACCTTTAACCCATTTAATGCTATTATCCTGAGTTGCGATTACGTCTGCTACTGAAAAAGGATTTTCAGCAACATCTCCTTTGGCTACTTCTACATTAAATTTGAAGTTGTCAAGACGGAATGTTGTAACAACTTTTGGGTCGGTAGTGGTTGCTTTATACTTAAAGCCAATGTAGATCGTTCCTGAATATTTAGAAAGATCGATGTTCCCAGAATTGTACCATCCCCATTGAACAGACTCCTTGGTTGGAAGTTTTGCTTCTAACTTGATAGGGTTTCCTTTTGCAGGAAGAGAATCAGTCATTACATATACTTCCAATGAACTATTGTCAGCCCAGTAGCCCATTGCGGCATCAAAAGAAAAACTTTTAATTTTAGCATCGGTAACATTGATGGCTTTAGATACTAACCAACTTTCGAACTCACCTGCAGGTGCTCCGTATGCAGTGATTTGAGGATAACGGTTGGTGTTAAACTCACCAACTTTCCAGTCAATAGTTCCTTTTACAAGGGCTGTCGACCAACCTGCAACTTCAACCTTTGCATCTTTAACTCCTGCATTGAAGTCCTCTTTTACTTGAGTTGCTCCTTTTATTACAGGCTTTGTCTCGTCATCGCTCTTAGAGCAAGAAGCCAGTGCTACGGTAGCACATAGGGCAATTGTTAAGAATTTTTTCATTTTTGTTTTTTTGTGGGTTAAACTTATAGTAAAGTATATACTCAAAAAAGGATTGTAAAGGTAGCATTATTTTGCTACCTCACTCCCAAATTTAAAGTTGTCTACTCGGAATGTCGTTGAGTTGCTAGCACCTCCTTTGGCTCTGTACCTAAAACCAACATAAACAACACCGCTTTTTGACGACAAATCGATGCTGCCTGTTGGTATCCATGTATTGACAGGGTCTGTCGCTATGGCAATTCGGGCATTAAGCAGCTCCTTTACTGTTGCCTTCGAAGGATCCTTGTCGTTCATCAGGTATACTTCTAGCGAGGAAGTGTTCATCCAGTAGTTCATAGCCGTTTCAAAAGAGATCAACTTTTGCGTTGCTTTGTCGAGATCAAGACCTGGGGTTACCAGCCAGTATTCGTAATCAGGAGCTGCTCCTTTATGAGCAGATGCTTGGGCATAATGGTTTTGATCTTGATCAAATACCATTGTTAGCCAGTTTCTGTCTCCAATTGTACTAAAGGTGCACCATCCGTTGATTGCAGCAGAACCGTTACTTGCTCCTGCATTAAAACTTTCATTAAGCGATGTTACAATAATAGAAACGTTAGGATCTACGTCTGTTCCGTCGAAGGTTCCTACGTCGTTATAATCGCGGATAAGCAGCTGCCAGGTACTTCCATACTTGGTAGCAACGCAGGTTATCGATCCCATTCCTTTAGGAAGCGTTTTTTGAGAGAAGGTAGCGTAGGAACTGGTGTAAACTAGGCTTCTTCCACCTTTTAAATCGGCAATATCCCTTGAGGTTGGGTATTGGCTTGACTTATCGGCAAATAAATCTTTACCACCACCAGGGAAATAGATGTTTTTAATGGTAATTACCCTATCTACCATATCGGGGGTTAGCTCCGTTAACGAGTTGATGGTTTGTACTTTTACCTTAGAAACATCGCGTCTTCCCTGCTTAAAGATATGCTCTTTTGCAAGGAATAATGGCATACGGCCGATGGTAACATCGCCATTCGATTTTGTGAATGGTGTTCCTATCGCTGTATAACCGTCGTAATTGCCAACGTAAAGCCCCTTACATTCTACAAATATTTCTTGGCCAACGTTGCAGATCTTGTATAAAGAAGAGCCGTCAACAACAAGTTCCAAACCTGCTGTACCTTCAAGATCTTGGAAGTAGATTTTTTTGTAAACGTTACCGCAGGAGTCGGAAGCGTTTACTACTCCTCGAAGCACGATGTTTTCTTTTATCTCTACAGGCGCTTTGTTGGTAAACCTTTCTTTAAACGCTTTTATGGTCATTGTTGCTGCCCCCGTGTACTGGCTTTCCTTGTACTCGGGAGTGTCAAATTCGGGGCTACAGCCTACAACTCCTGCAAGAAGTCCTATGCCTAGTAGCGTGTATAAAAATCTTTTCATATTAGTCTTTTTCAATTTTTAGAATTTAAATCCAATGTTTAGGAAGAAGTTTATTCCTTGTAGGTAGAAGTACTTTCCGGGGAACTTATTGACGTCACCGTCTGCATCTACACGTCCTTGCTCAAATCCGCCTGTTCTGATATTTTTATCGTTTAGGATGTTTTGAACTGAAAGGTTAATGTTTAGTGATGACCTGTTTTTTAGGTAGATCAGCTTACCAATTGATGCATCCCAAATAAAGTTGCTGCTGAATTTTTCTTGGGTGTCGTACTTTGCCTTGTTGCTACTTTCTTTACGAAGGGGCATCAAGTCGATATAGTTGTTATCGTAGTAGTTTAGGTTAGTTTCGAAGAACCACATTTTAGGATGGAAGTAGTTTACCCCAAAGCTTAGCGCAGTTTGTGGTTGTCCGCTCACCTTGTATCCGTCGTAGTAAACAGTTTGTTTCTTATCTGGGCTGGTACCATTCTCGTAGCTGGCAGTACCTGTTGGGTTATTGGTGTACTTGTACTGGCCAACATTTCCTAAGAACTCGAGGGTAATTTGCGAGTTAATTTTAGAAGATAGGCCTAGCTCGATACCCTTGTGCTCTTTATCAACACCTGTAAGGGCGTAGTTAATGAACGTTTGGTATTGATCGTGGTAGAAGTTGCTTATTTCAATTTGATCTTTGAATATGGTGTAGTATCCGCTAACGCGACCTCTTACGATTCCGTAGTTAAACATGTAACCTAAATCGCCAGAGATGATCTTTCCATTTTTAAGATCGCTAATGGTGGTGTTTTTGATACGAGGAGATACGTAAGCATTGGTGGCAAGAGGAGAACGAGTCTCGTATAGAGCGTTTGCAGTTACAAAGTTCTTTCCGTTTACCTTGTAAATAGCGCTTGTTTTTACCGAGATGTCGCTAAAGTTGTTAACTGCACTTTTCCCGTACGAATTTCCTTTGGCACGGCCATTCTCCATGTTTCCATAGCGATAGAACGAGTTAAAGTTGTACTTGGTTGCAGCAGATATCTCCCACCTATTTAAAGATAGGTGTCCTTGAATCCATGCATTGGCAGAGGTAGAGTATAGATCGTAATCATATCCGAACTTATCGTCCTTAGTTACGAGTCTGTTAGGGTTTCTAAGGTCGTTTTGTAGGGCGTTAGGATCAGGTTGTATTCCAGAGTTAATATCTCTTTCTGCGAATTGATCGACATCCTTCCAGTATTTTGCACCTAGTAGATCGTTTATGGTTTTGTAGTGCGAACCAATGTACTTGCGCGCTTCAACTCCTCCAATCAAGGTAATTTTATCTGTTAACGTTTTCTTTAGAGTAGAATTGAACGTTAAATCTTTGTAGTCGTTATTTTGATCTTCTAGGATAAACCCGGCTCTTCCATTCTTGTCTGGGTTACCATTCGATTGGTATAGTTCATCCCATTTTATTTGAGAATAGTTTTTATCTGTTTTCCACTTTTGGGTAACTATTTGGTAGTTTATAGATCCTTTGTCAAAGTAGCTAGGTAAATATCTATAGTAGTCGGGTCTTGGATCGTTGTCGTTATTCCAGTTTAAGCCGCTTTTTTTGTATTGGCTATATCTTCCGGCAATACCTGCATTAAAGGTTGTTTTAGGATCAATCTTCCATTCGTACGAGATAAGAACCGAAGGCTCGAATGACTTAACAACACGAGCATTGCGTTTTTTTCCTTCTTGATATCCCCAGTTTGGGTTGTAGAGATTGTCGCCAACTAAATCGTATGCTTCTTGAACGCTTCCTGCGCTGGTACCTCTTTCGGTAGGCGAACCAAAGGTGGTGATGGAGATGCTGTGGCGGCTGTTAAAGATTTTTTCGGCGCTTAACAAGTAGGCCCAGCTGTTGTAGTAGGTTCCTTCAATATTTCCCTCCTTAGCCCAACGTTGCGAGCCAGATGCGGTAAAAGCCCATCCGTTTTTTAGGATACCGGTAGAGTAGGTGGCCATAGCACGGGTGGTGTATGCCCTGTTGGCGAAGGCAAGGCTTGCTTTTGCACCAATGGCTTGGTGGCTTGGTCTTAAATCTATGTTCGAGGCTCCTCCAACATTTCCGTAGGAGTAGGTCGTCATTTCAATCCCATTTCCACCGTCCCTGTTTCTGAAGGCATCGTTTAATCCTCCAATAGACGAGTACTGGAAGTTACCACGCTCGCTGGTGTTAAAGTTAATGCCGTTGATGTAGGTGGTAAAGTTATCCTGATCGTAGCCACGGAGGTTAAAGCGCATAGCTCCAAACTTAAATCCGAAGTTAGAAAAGTAAACGTCATCAGAGGAGGCTAAAACGGTAGATATGTTTTGAGTGCTACCCTCCTCATTGCCTAACTCCGATTCGTCGAGCACCATGGCAACTTCAGATTGGTTGGTGGCTAGCTGCACGGCAATGGTTCCTAAGTCAACCATCTCATCAGGATTAATAGCAACCTCAATGGTCTTTCCATTAATTTGTGGGGCTGTAATGGTGAGTACGCCATTACCAGGAAGCATGTTGCGAAGTTCGAAAATACCTTTTGCATCGGTTTTGGTGGTTGCTCCTGTCGAGATTTTGATCGTAACGTTAGCAATTCCCTCTTTTGTTTTCGAATCTACAATCCTTCCCTTAATTACGCCAGAATCTGCCATCGCATAAGATGATAGGAATAGCGTAATAATCAAGGAGATTATCATTCTCATAATTAAACTATTTTTGGTTTTACTTGGTTTTTTTACTTGACTTTATAGTATACTTTGACCATTTTGCTTTTGGCCGCTGTATTGCTAGCGTTGCTGCCCCAAATCTTTTCGATAAATTCGGGATGGTCTACATATGGGTTTCGGTTGTTTTGAAACTTTTGAGCCTCGTTATTTCTTACTCGTTCTTTTGGGCTGACAGGATCATTTTTACTCCAACGTAGAAACATGTTGATGGTCCATTGGTCGAGACCCAGATCGTTGGAGTTAAACACTTCCTCTGTACTTCCATTGTTTGCATCGTATTTGCTTAAGACATCGGCATATCTAGTCACGAAGTAGAAGTAAATGCGTGCAATATCACCTTTGAAGTCGTCTATAGGTTCGAACACGGTTCCGTTGTAGCCTAAGGTAGACTTTGCGGAGCCCAACTTACTTCCATTTCTTGAAGTCCAAGAGGCAGAACCTACTTCTCCATAAGGGTAGTTACTTCTTCTTCCATTTACATATCCATCGGTTGGCAAAATGTGTAGGTAGTCGGAATACATGGGCGTGTCGTCGTTAAACCAGCTCTTAGGGATGGTGTGCTCTCTATTGTAACAGCTGCCTTCGCCAGAGTACGATCCACACTGGTCTTGTCCTGGCTGATAAAGGTAGGGGGCTTTCCCTAATGGTATGTCAGAGTATACATCCCAAATGGCACCAGTACCATCTGTTCTAATGTCTCCAATTTTGTAAGCCGACCATAAATCGTTGTACGATTTTGCCTGATATCCTGTGGATATAATCGTTGTTAGAGCCTTTTTTAGTTCGATACCAGTCTTGCCCAAAGCGTTCAGGTAGTAGGCTTCGTAATTCCCGCCTCCATTTTCTTCGTCGGGATGACTGAAAACTAAGGCTAGTGTGGAACCCGGTGCAATTTGTTTGCTTGTAGCATCAATCTTTTGGATCTTATTCTGTACAACGCCCTGCTTATCGGTGTATGTGAGCTTTATTTCGAGAGGTCCAGAGGTAAAGTATCCAAGGCGATCTTCCTTGCTTCCGTAGGTTAGGCTTCCGTCTGGACTGCTTATGGTGGTGGTATAGTTGGTAAATTCAGATTTGAATTTTTCCGAGTAGTTTACCTGAACAGCAACGTTTGCTTGCTTTAATGTTAGCGTTACGTTTGCCTCCGATTTGTTTAAATTCGTATTACAGCTACCTCCGTATGATGGACGATTGAATAGCGGTAATCTTTTATTGGTTGGAGTTCCTTCTATTGTATATTCTCCAAGATCGAGCGGTATTCCTGTCGCTGGTATTTGCGAAATTGAAGAATAGGTGTGCATAATTTTCCCGTCAGATCTTTTCACTTGTATCAAAACGCTATCCGATGGCGGAAGTGGTTTTTCATATGCAATCATGACCTTCAATGCTCCGCCTATGTGTGGTTCTTCTCCACCTTTTTCAGAGCTGCATCCCCCGATAAAAAATGCCAGAGAGACTATCCCTAGCAAATTGTTAAATCCCCTCATAATTCAGTCAGTCAGTAAATAAATCTGGTTTATAAGACCGCTTGTAGTAAATGTAAAGCCCTTCTCCTTCTCAATTTTTTCTTGTTTTAGTGAAAAAAATAGAGGAAAAGGACACAAACCTAATAAAAAAAGATGTATGATTTTAAGTAAAAGTTAAAAAAATAAAATAATTCTCGTGATTTTGTTAAAATTAAGCTTGAATGTGTAATATTGTGACCCATTTTTAAATCAGAGTTTTGAAAAAATACTTATCACTTTTAGTTGTTGCTTTGTCCTTTTCCTCTTGCCACGAGCAAATAGGAGGCGAAGCCGTTGAACCTCCAATTATTATTGGTCCTGTTGTACAGGGAGATAATCTGGTTATGGGTAATCCTTCGAAGGCTACTGCCGATATTGTCAATGCAAATAATTACCTGATGGTAAAACCTCAGTATGTTCTATCATATAATAATTCGACGCACCTATGCAATTGGGTTAGCTGGCATTTAAACAAGGCTTGGTTAGGTAGTGTTGATCGGCAAGACGATTTTAGGGCAGATGTTGATTTGCCTTCTGGTTGGTTTGCTGTTCAAAATTATAGCTTTAGCGGTTCTGGCTTTGATAGGGGGCATATGTGTCCTTCTGCCGATAGAACAGCAACATTTGTAGATAACTCTGCCACTTTTTTAATGACCAATATGGTTCCTCAGGCTCCTAATAATAACCAAATACCATGGGCTAACTTTGAGATGTACTGCCGTTCGTTAGCAGAGAAAGGGTACGAACTTTATATTGTTTCAGGACCTCAGGGAAAGGGAGGGACTGGTAGGAATGGCTACACAGAAACGTTGGGCAGTAATGGGATTGTTGTTCCTCAGTATACATGGAAAGTTGTACTTGCAATTTATAACGGGAACGACGATTTGAAAAGGGTTAGTGAAGCGACGAGGACTATTGGGATTTGGATGCCAAATACTCAGGATGCTTCATCTAAATCATGGTCTGCATATCGTGTATCTGTCGATTTTATAGAAGGGAAAACTGGGTTTGACTTTTTCTCGAATGTTCCTGAAAATATTCAAAAGGTGATTGAGGCACGTGTGGATGCGGAGAATTAGATGTATTGAACAATTGTTTCTTTCAGAAACTTTTCTTCTAAAATTCTTTTCATTCGCTTAATGAGGGTTCTTCGCATCTCGAGTTCAACGGGGAGCATTGGGTCTTGATGCGCCTCGTTGACGCGGGTTCCTACAAGAAAGGTAATCTCGTCGCTATTTATGAGATGATGTACGATGGTGTCGGCAGGCCCATAGCCGAGTCTGTAGTCTTCATTAAATTTTTCGAGTATGCTAAAGGCTTTACTAAGGGTTAGTATGCCTTCGCTTACCAGATCGACTCCCTGCATGGAGGATGTAGGAGGGAGGTCGGGATCGTAAATGGCTGCATTGTCTATAATGGGAAGCGCGAGCTCTCGGGCAATAATATTTGCGGTTGTTGCTCCACAAATAATTTTTTTCCCATCGAAGTACTTCAACTTACTTGCCAGCTGATGGTCATTTGTCTCTTCATAGGGAGGACCGGTGCATATTAGCAACTTGCGCGGAGTTCGAAAGTAGATAACGGCGCAGCTGGCATCATCCTTAAGCTTCCACCCATCAATTGATGCTGCCATATTTACAACCTTTGCGGCAAGCTTGCTGGCAGGTATTTGCGGATCGGCAGCTATCATTTTATGAGCAAATTTAGTGGCTTCTTCGATGCCCCATCCTCTGGGGAATTCGTCTGTTCCAAGGCCGCTTTGAGTTACCCCATCACTCCAGAATAGTATCCGATCTTCCTTGGCGGGTTTGAATCTGCAGGTAAGAATTTCTTTTATGTTTGTCTGCTTTGCTTCCGGAACAATACATTGCCATTCGGGATCGAATATCTCCTTCCCATTTATTACGATTGTTTGCGGGTTATCATATTCTATGATTGTAACGTCGTTATTTAGGTCTACATCTACGATTGTGAACGTGGAATAGCTCATTTGTCGCTGGCTACAAACGGGGAGGGCGTTCATAATAATTTCGGTAATGGCATTAGGTGATTTGTGCTCGATCGTAAAGTTGAGCGCCATTGTTGATGTAAGAGTTGCCAATACGTTCGCTTTTACGCCGTGCCCCATTCCGTCGGAGAGAACGGCAATGACGCGCTGCTTTCCATCAATCTTTTTTGAAAGAAAAACATCGCCACAAATGCGCTCTTCGTGGTGAGATTTCTGGAAATATCCAACTTCGATAAAGAATGGGCTATTCATTACCTTTCGATTCTTCAAGTGGGTTATGCTTAAATGCCTTAATGATAGAGTTGAGCATTCTTTCTGATTCGGCAGCGCCTTCTCCTAGGAGGAACCCTATTTTTTGGACAATGTTGAGATTTTTGTCGATCACTTCGGTGATGCGGCTAATCAGCTCTTCTTTTTGAATCTCAGGTATAAGCAGATCTCTAAAAATTCCACCAATTTGGTTGCCACTACCTAGAGGAAAGACTTGTATATTTATAAGTCGCTCCTTGTAGGTAAAGTCTTTGTTGGTGGCCTCGTTAGGATTGCTTGATACAAGATAAAACTGGTTAAAAATGTCGGGAGGTAGAAGGGTTTTTAGGTTTGCGCCTATCAGTCCTGGTATAACTTCGTTGATTTCAATGGCATCATCGCCTAGAAGCTCAATAAAGCTGTCGTTGGAGTAGATGATTTTGAGATTTTTATCAACGAAAACTACTCCAAATGGCAGCTTTCTAATGGTGGCGTAAAGCGTTTCTTGAGCTTCGTGCGCCACATCTTTCGATTTTGTTGCGTTTTTCTCCGATTCGGCAAGCGCTTCTAGACTTTTTTTGTATTTATCAGTCTCCTGCTTTAGAAGTTGTCGTTGCTTATTAATCGTTTTTTTGTTGTTGAGTAGGCATATGTCGGGGGTGGCAAAGCCGTAGTAGGTAGCGATTGCCATATCTCTGCACGAGTTAAATCCGCAACCTTTACAATCAAGATTTTCTGTTTTGAGATCTTTGTTTGTTTCTTGGAGAATCTTCTCGATAGCCTCTTCTTGAATGTTATCAATTCGCTGCTTATTCTCTTTAAAGGTCGCATCAAGAGGGATGTACTTAAATCTTTTGATATTCTCATCCCATTTATTTTTATCTAAAGATTCAATTCTTTTTCGGGCAAATTTTACCACTTCGGCTCTTCTCACTTGGTAGTTTCGCAGCTTGGTGGTGCCTGGTCCCATTAGGCAGCCATGGCACATAAAGCAGTTAAAGTTACTTCGGATGTTGTCTATATTTCGTTCGAAAGAATCTAAAAGGGCAATGATGTATGGCGCATCCGAGACTGTGGTCATGTTGCCTCGGAGTAGGTTTTGGGAGATTTTTGCAGCCTCTAGTAGTCCAGTCCTTAATGGATATAGCTCTCCTTCCGCTCCATATGGAGGATCAAAGTCGGAAAACTCGAGATTTGTTTCCTTTATGTTGAGCTCATTGAATATGTCTCTCAGTTCTCTGAAGGTAAGTACTGCATCGATGAGTCCCGGATGTTTTAATGCTTCATTTTTGGTCTCAACACAAGGGCCGATGTAGACTATTTTTATGTCGTTTTTATGAAGTTCCTTTACTACGCGAGCCGATGCGATCATGGGCGAGGCGATTGGCGCTAAGTTGGGTGTTAATTCAGGATAATATTTCTCGACCAGCGATACAACCGAAGGGCAGGTTGAAGAGATGAAGTATTTCCCGTTAAATTCATTTTGAAGCTTTGCATATTCTCTAGCAACGAGATCTACCCCAAACGATACCTCGTAAACATTGGTAAATCCGACAGCCCTGAGCATGTGCGCAAATTTTCTATAGTCGGTAATATCCGGGAATTCGGCTGAAATAGATGGTTCGCAAAGGGCGGCAACTTTATTTCCTTTATCAATTATGGTATAGCAATTTTGTTTAGAATTTCTGAAGAAAATAGCGTCAACAGGGCACGCTTCCTCGCACAGACCGCAGCCAATGCAGCGTTTTGACGAGATGTGCAGCTCATCGCCAGTGCTATCTACTTCAATAGCTTTTACGGGGCAAGCGCGGATGCAGGCATAGCATGTTACGCATTTACTCTTATTTATCGTGTAGAGAGGAACTTCCATCTTCTGCAAATTTTAGGTGGTTATTAAGAAGTTCTTTGACGGTTTTATAGTCGACTTTTTCAAAAGTTTTGTCTTGAATTATTAGAATAGGGCCTTGCCCACATAAATCGAGGCAATGTGCACCTTTTACCAGCACTTTTTTTTCTAGCTGATTCGCGGAAATAAAATCGTCAACTTCGCGTAGCAGCATTTTATTACCCCTCGAAAAGCAGCTACTACCTAGACAAACGGTAATTTGTATGCAAGGTTGTGAATTCTCTAACATAGTGTCCAGAATTTTGATTATATTGCAGCTATCTTCCAAAGTTAGCTAATAATTCTAACGAAATCGATGGGATTATTGGTATTTTGAAACGATGTAAATACTATTTTTGCTCCTGATTATTATACTGATTATATGAAACTGCCTGAAAAAACCATCGAAAGGCTAAGTGAATACCGACGAACCCTGTTTAACTGCTTTTCCAACGGAAAAACGCATATCTATTCGCATGAATTGGCCAAGTTGCATAGTAATACGGCAGTTCAAGTACGTAGAGATCTTATGTTGATCGGATTCTCTAGTTTGACCAAGAAAGGGTATGATGTAAAGGAATTAATTGACCTAATTTCTAAAATTTTGGATAGCCGCGATGGTCAAAATGTGGCTGTTATCGGTATGGGAAACTTAGGAAAGGCTATTACAGCGTACTTTAATGGTAAGCGTTCAAAGCTTAATATTAAGGCGGCCTTTGATATAGATCCAGATAAGATTGGTGCTCAGCAATCTGGCGTTTCTTGTTACCACATTGATGAGTTTAACGAGATTGTAAAGAGAGAGAATATTACAATTGCTGTAATTACAGCCTCTCCTAGCTCAACTCCTTTTTTGGCTGACTTGATTGAAAAAGCAGGAATAAAGGGGGTGCTAAACTTTACATCCACTCCAATAAATTTTTCGGAGAATGTTTATCATGAGGAGTATGATATGATAACATCTCTAGAAAAAGTGGCCTATTTTGTAAAAGAACGATCTTTAAAGAGGAAGAGCGTATAAGGCTCTTTTCCTTATTAAATAACTTCTGAAGAGTTGGATTCGTCTGGCTTGAGGAAATCTTTTTTATTAACCTAATCCAAAGGACTATCTGATGGAGAAGAGAATTGGTGCGGCACTTATTGTCGTGGAGGATAAGTCGGTTGTAGAACCGCTTAATCAGTTGATATCCAAAAATTCACATCTAATTCTTGGTCGTCAAGGCTTGCCCTTGAGCGATCGTTCTATTAGCGTTATATCGCTTGTTTTAGAGGGGACAACCGACGAAATAGGTGCTTTTACAGGGCCCGTTGGGCGCCTTAAAGGTGTAACGGTAAAGTCTATCCTAGTTCCATTGGCACCCAATCGTGTTATCCCGTAACCTTTATCCGGAATATTCTCGGATAATTTCCACATAAAACTACGTGTATGAAATTTAATCCTGAACGTTATAGAATTAGCGATGAAAAATCGGTTCCCTTTATAGATGCCGATGAAATTTGGACTTACCTGAATAATGCATCTTCAACTGCAGAGCAGGTTAGGGCAATTATTCAAAGGTCGTTAAGTAAGAATAGACTTTCGTTAGAGGAAGTTGCCGTTTTGGTGAATACGACCGATCCGTTGCTAATTGAGGAGATAAAAGAAGGGGCGCGTGAGCTTAAAAGAAAGGTTTACGGCAACAGAATGGTGCTTTTTGCTCCTCTTTACCTTGGAAATCTTTGCCAAAATAACTGTTTATATTGTGGTTTTAGGTCTACCAATAAGGATCAGCATCGCGTAACGCTTACTAAAGAGCAAATTATTCGTGAGGTTGAAGCCTTAGAAAGTGTAGGACAAAAACGCTTGGTGCTATCGTTAGGTGAGCATAAAAATTACGATGCGGCGTTTATAGCAGATTGTGTTCGTACTGTTTACTCTGTAAAGAAGGGGAATGGAGAAATTCGGCGTGTAAATGTAAATGCAGCGCCAATGGATCATGAAGGATTTGAAACTGTTCGTCAGGCTGGAATTGGAACTTATCAGATTTTTCAAGAAACCTACCATCCCGAAACTTATGCCAAATACCATAAATCTGGGCCAAAGAGCGATTTTAATTGGCGTCTAACTGCATTTGATCGTGCTCAAGACGTAGGTTTGGATGATAATGGGTTCGGGGTTTTGTTCGGTCTGTATGATTGGAGGTATGAGGTATTGGCTCTGGTTCGTCATACCAATCACTTGGAAGCTTGCTATAACGTTGGTCCGCATACCATATCTTTCCCTCGAATTAAGGATGCGTCTTCGATGAATGTTGATGATCGCTATTTGGTCTCGGATGAAGATTTTGTGAAGTTGATAGCAATTTTGCGATTAGCAGTTCCGTATACAGGACTTATATTGACCGCTCGCGAGCCTTCCTTAGTCAGAAAAGAGGCTTTAGATTTCGGTGTTTCACAGCTTGATGGCGGGACTAAGCTTGAGATTGGAAGCTATTCCGAAACGGAGCATCAGCAGGATTTAAAGCGCGAGCAGTTTAAGATTAATGATGATAGAAGCCTTGCTGAGGTGATTGACGACTTACTTGATAACAAGTATATTCCCTCTTTTTGTACAGCTTGTTATAGGAGAGGTAGAACTGGAGAGCACTTTATGGAGTTTTCAGTTCCTGGTTTCATTAAAAGATTTTGCACCCCAAATGCTCTTTTAACTCTTGTTGAATATATTCAAGATTATGCGAGTCCTAGTGTTGCAGAGAAAGGATGGAGGTTGATTAATGAGACAGTTGAGGAACTTGAGGACGATAAGTTTAAAATAGAGCTGATTAAAAGAATTGAGAAAATAAAGCAGGGAGAAAGAGACTTGTATTTTTAGTGTAAAAGCGTGATTAACTCACGCTTTTATTTTTTGAAATGTTTTGAGTCTCCCCATTTTTCGTAGCCTATTTCGTTTCCTGTAAGGCCAATTCGGGCATCCAAGCATCCTGTGCATTCTTCGGCAGATTCGTCAGTACATGGCTTATTTTCATAAAGCTTGTAGTTGTCCCTGTAAGCACCAGGTGTGATATTCGGCATTACAATATTAGCACCTACTTTTATAGCCTTTTCTCTGCCTACTTTATCGATTGCTTGTAGTGCAGTTGCGGCTGCAATATTAATATCCTTCATGTAGATTCTTAACGTTGCAATCATTTTAAGGCTAAGCTCGAACCGATCTTTCAATGGCATGAGGCTGTTTTTATACTTATAAAGAGGTGTGTCGCGATGCTCTATGTATGGTCCCATGCCGCACATGTCTATGTCCATTTCTTTAAAAAAGATCAAATCTCGCGCTAAATCTTCAATAGATTGGAAAGGTAGTCCAATCATAACGCCAGTTCCTACTTGGTAGCCAACCGATTTTAAATTGCGAAGTGATTTAATTCGTGTCTCAAAACTATGAATGTCGTTTTCTGGATGTATTTTATTGTACAGCTCTTTTGTTGATGATTCTATTCTTAAGAGATATCTGTGTGCGCCAGCATCGAACCATTTTTGGTAGGTTTCTTTGCTTTGTTCTCCTAATGATAATGTAACACCAAGTTCATGGCCTGCTGAAATTTTTTTTATCTCTTTTAGGAGATTTTCAATCCTACTAGTAAATGCGGAGGAGGTTATTTCTCCACCTTGAATTACAATGGAGCCATATTTATTATCGTGCGCAAATTTTGCGGCACTAAGGATCTGCTCGTCAGATAGGGTGTAGCGTTCAACGGTGGTATTATCAATCCGAATGCCGCAGTAGAGGCAGTTTTTGCGGCATATGTTAGAAAACTCAATTAGGCCTCGTAGGTATACAATATTTCCGACAAATTCCTCTTTTACTTTTGCCGCTTCTGCAAAGAGTTGCTTGCGGTCATCTCCTTCAGCCTTTAGTAGTAAGACTAAATCATCGAAAGTGAGCTCCGCTTTTTTTAGTATGGTGTTAATGCTTGCCATGCTATGAAATTTGAAGCCATAAAGATAGTTGAATATTCTAACTGGCAACCCATAAAAAAGCCCCGCTAATGCGAGGCTTTCTTATGGGTTGGTCTGCTTATTTTACAGCAATAGTTTCAATTTCTACGAGTGCAGCCATTGGCAGTTTTGCAACTTGGTAAGCTGCTCGTGCTGGCATATCTTGGGTATAGATGGTTGCGTATACCTCATTCATTGCAGCAAAGTCAGCAATGTCATTTAGTAGGACTGTTGACTTAACAACGTCATTGAAAGAGTATCCCGCAGCATCAAGAATAGCTTCAATATTTTTGAAAACTTGTTCTGTTTGTTCTTTTACGCCTCCTTCTACAAATTTTCCCGTAGCTGGGTCAATAGGTAGTTGTCCTGAAATGTAGAGTGTTCCATTGGCTTCAACAGCTTGGCTGTATGGTCCTACTGCTTTTGGCGCTTTTTCTGTGTTGATGATTCTTTTCATGGTAATTAAGGCTACTTTATTAGTTAATATCCATATTGTCTGTCGATGTAGCTTTCATTTTTCTTGTACTTAAGGGCATCACCTAGCATGCTCGATGTAACTCTAATCGAGAAATTCCAACTTTGGAATTGACCAATTGGAATCCAGCTAAAGTTCATGTTCCAACAATGTAAATCTCGTGTGATTCCAATCTGGGTGAATGAGAGTTTATTCATGCTAAAGTCGTAGCCTGAAGTTGCGTTGACAGCCCATTTTTTTGTAAGTTTTACATTTCCTGATACATTGAATATCTGGCTTGTTGTCGAGTTTAATCCTGGTTTTGAATAGTTAAAGGAGTAGCTGAAGCGAAGATCCCAGGGGACGTCAAAGTTTGCATACGGAATATATGCTGGCATTCCCGACTCCATGCTATGCTGGCTAATTATGGGATTGGTGCTGGCATTTGCCGTATTCATGTTGTTCGGTTTTGCTCCAGCAAGCGACCAATCTAGCGAAAGAGTAAAGTTGGTAAGCCTAGCGAGCTTCTTTTCCTTATCAAAAAGATACTCTTTGGTTAGTTGGCCATTTTTTGTTAGCGCATAGGGCGAAAGAGAACCGCCGAATGATACTGATAGTTTTTCAAAAAGGTTGGTATTACCGTTAAAACTGATATTTGAAAGTTTCATGGAGTCCGCGATAAAGTTATACGAGCTGGATAAAGAGAAACTCTCAAGTATTTTTATTTTTTTATATCCTGTTACTGTGTCTTTTTTGGAGCGTACCTTCATCTCTAAATTGTTGCCTAGAGAAAAACTTAAGGCGCTGGAATTGCCAGATGTAGGTCCACCATAGATGCCCTGCTCGAATATCGAATATTTTTGAATCCGACCTAAAGTATCTGTCTGTACTGTTTTAAAGTAGCCATACTTTGGATTCGAAAAATCGGGAGTGTAGGAGTAGCTTATTGATGGTGTCATTTTGTGGCGGATGGCCTGAATTGCAGATCCCTTTTTAAATATAAACATACCATAAAGGGTCGTTGAAGTTCCGACTCCGAAATTGTAGTCGTATGCTCGCTTAAATCCTTTAATGGTGTCAACTTCAAGTCTTTTTGCAGAGTTATTCCACTTTTTACTGATGGTGCTTAAATACCATCTTTCGTTATAAGTTGCGTTGGGCGAAAAATTCAAATAGTTGAATAGGTTGAAGTTGTATGAAAATGGGATGGTATGTCTGATGCCATTCTTAAATTTATTGTTGAAATTTCCATTAAAAAGATCTTTTTCCTTGATAGTAAGCTGATTGTTCAGTTCTCCAGAATAAGAAAAAGCAAACCGTTCATACCATCTAACCTTACCATCGGTATTGTTTTTTCTTTGAAAAGGTTGGATTCTATTGACATTAAAAGATAGCGATGGAAGTCCAAATGTGTAGACGCTATCGGTGTTATTTTGAGAGTGAGTTAAACCGATTGAAAGGTTATATGGCTTATCCTTCCACGATTTTGCGTAGGAAATACTAGAACTCGCCGATGTCGCTAAGTTTTGTTGTGGATTTTGATAGCCAAAATATCTCGATCCTGATGTGCTAAAATTTACAGAAGCAGAAAGGGTTGTCCCTGGGTGCGCTTTGGGGTCTTGCGAGTGCGACCAGTTAATAGAAAAGTCGTTACTTTTATAGTAATCGGTCGAACCTTTATCTCCAATTACATTGTGCATGACTCTAAAATTAAAGCTACCGTTATATCTGTATTTTTTAGTATAACGAGTATTTGCCTTTGCTTCCCAAGATCCTAAGGTATAAATAGATCCTCGTAACTCTAAATCCCAGTAGTCATTTAGCCCAATATAGTATCCCGCATCTCCAATATAAAAACCACGAGTTTTTTCTTCTCCAAAAGTGGGAAGTAGAAAACCTGATGCCCTTCCACTATTAATAGGAAAAAATCCAAAAGGAATGAACAAAGGTAATGGAACATCTTCAATCACAAGATTTGAAGGTCCTACTATTATTTTTTTACCTGGAATTACCCGAGCCTTTGATACATTTATATAGAAGTGAGGATGTTCGTGGTCGCAGGTGGTGTACTTGCCGTTGGCAATATTGAAGCTGTTATCTGGAAGTTTTTTGCTAACCGTACTATGTAGATAGCCGTCTTCCTGCTTCGTTACAATATTGGTGATTTTGGCTTTTTTTGTATCAAAGTTGTAGTAAATGGTCTCCATTTTAAAAGATTCACTTCCGTCTTTGAACTCTGGTTTCCCTGCAAGCCGTCCAGTACTATCTGGTGTTCCTTTTGCAAAGACAACCTTATTTGTTGTATTTAATTCTATAAAGTTGGCTTTTAATTCAGACGTTTGGTATTTGATGTTGCCTTTTCCGTATAAGCTTACCTTTTTATCTTTAATATTATAGGTGATAGAGTCTTCGCTTGTGGCGAAAACCGGATCGTCAATTTTAGGCTTTTTGTTGGTGCTATCGGCCGAAGTAGTATCTACAGCAGATTTTGAGGTATTGCGTATGCCTCTGTTAGCCGATATGCCACTACTTATACAAATAGCAGATAGAAGTACTAGCGCAAATGCTAATTTTCTAGCAGAGATAAAGGTTGTCCTACTCAACTTTATAAATATTGATTAAATTTGCTCTATGCCATTATGGAAACGACCCTCAAAACTAAACAAAAAACAAATATTACTCTAATGCTTTACCCAAAGAATGGAGCATTTTTTCTAAGCTGCTTAGCCTATCTCCTTATTTTGATAGAATTTTTAGCACCCAAAAATGCTTACTGTCAAAATACTAGCAGGGCAAAATTGACAAAAGTTGTAATAGATGCTGGGCATGGGGGGAAAGATCCTGGTGCTAGAGGAAAACATGCTCAGGAGAAGGATATTGTACTTTCTGTAGCTTTAAAGGTGGGAAAATTGATTTCAGAAAATTGTAAGGATGTGCAGGTCGTTTATACGCGAGAGACTGATGTCTTTATTCCACTCGATGTACGTAGCCAAATTGCCAATAAGAGTAATGCGAACTTGTTTATTTCGATTCACGCTAACTCTAATAAGAGTTCATCTCCTTATGGTGCCGAAACTTATGTAATGGGGTTGCATAAAAGCGCAGATAACTTTGAGGTTGCGGCAACCGAGAACTCTGCAATTATACTAGAAGATAATTATAACTCTAAATATGAAGGATTTAATCCTAAATCTGTAGAGTCTTACATAATCTTTTCGATGATGCAGAGTAAATTCTTAGATCAAAGCCTTTTCTTTGCGCAAAGTATTCAAAATCAGATGGGGAGTTATGCGGATAGAACCAATAGAGGCGTGAAACAGGCTGGTTTTCTTGTTCTATGGCGTACCGCTATGCCTAGCGTTTTGGTGGAGTTAGGTTTTATTTCAAATGCTCAGGATGAGCAGTACATGATGACCGATAAAGGGCAGAATGAAATGGCTGAAGCAATTTATAGATCATTTAAAGCGTATAAATCGAACTATGAAATGACCAATTATGTAGAGTTGGCATCATCCGAAATTTCTGTTGTAAAGGATACGGTCAAAGTTGAAAGGGGTGATAACCGAGATATTAATGGTGAAAATTCCTCAATGGAAGATAAAGGTGCTGCTGTTGTATTTAGAATTCAGGTTGCAGCATCTGTAGGTAAGCCTCTAACTAAAATTCAGAAGAAAAATTTAGGCGGAGAGATAGATGTTCTGCAAGTTGGGAAAATCTATAAGTATACAAAAGGAAATTTCAGTAATTTTGAAGAAGCAAACGAATCTTTGAAGACTATAAAAAAGGATTTTAAAGATGCTTTTGTTATTGCGATCGAGAATGGATCGTTGATATCCGTTAGTGATGCCCAACAGAAACTGCGTAAATAGAATGGGGTTTAGGGTTTATTATTTAAAAAACAAATCAATGCGAATTTCAAGAGAAGTAAAAATAGGGACGTTAGTTATTTTGAGTACAGTAGCATTATACTGGGGGGTTAACTTTCTTAAAGGTAAAAATATAATAGGGTCTACAAATTCATACTATGTAGTTTACCAGCAAGTAGAGGATTTGCAAAATTCGGCTCCAGTTTATGTAAGAGGTTATAAAGTTGGAGTTGTAGACAGAATTACGTTAGACAATAATGATCCTAGTCGAATTTTGGTAGAGTTGGCAATTGATAAAAATGTGAGAATACCTAAAACAACTGTGGCTGAAATATACAATGCCGATTTTATGGGATCTAAGGCTGTAAGGTTGTTGTTTGAAGGTTCTAATGTATCTGCTTCAAGAGGAGATACTCTGATGGCCTCTATGGCTCCATCTATGCTTGATAATATTTCACCTGTAACAAAGAAGGTTGATGTTGCACTTCAAGAGTTGACGCAGACCTTGGTTAACATAAATACCGTATTAGACGCTCAAACCATTAACGATTTGAAGTCGACTATGGCAAATTTAAATGCATCAACGCATACTGCTAGCTATATTTTAGATCAAAACAAGGATAGGGTTTCGCTCGTATTGGATCAGGCTAATTTATTGGTCACAAGCTTAAACTCAGCCGCCTCTGATTTGAAGGTAATGGCAAAGAATGTTCGTACCATTTCGGACTCCCTTTCGGTAAAACAAATAAACACTTTACTTGCAAACCTCGAATCTTCGTCAAAGGATTTAAAGCAGGTTATGAAGCAGGTGAATAGTAGAGAAGGCTCTTTAGGAAAACTTATAAGCGATCCCAGCTTACATAATCAGCTGCTCCATCTTTCAGGATCTTTAGATTCCTTGGCAATCGATTTAAAGAAAAATCCTAAACGATATGTAAAGTTGTCTTTGTTTTAGGTGCTCGTTATTTTGGGTTTTTAGGATTTGGTGTTAATATGCACTTGCAGAGTTTGTTATGCGTATTTTGGGCTAACTTGTTGAGATGGAGTTATTAACGTTGTTTTTTTAACGTTGTAGTTTTAAAAAGAGTTGCGAAATGTTTTTTTAGACCCTATTTTTTATTTTTTAATTCTTTTATAAACAAATACATACGTGTTTTTGAAAAAAAAAACAACCCTAAGTTTCAAAAAAGGTATGAATGTTAGTTTACTTTCTTTAACTTAAAAATCCGTTTAGACCGAAATTTACTTTTTAAGACTAAGCGGCAACAGCCATTTTATCATTGGGTTAAGGGCAAAGATGTAGGATTATCGAAAAAATCAAGATTGACCACCTTTTTTTTTCGACTTTTTTTTCTGCAATTTTGTCTTGAGTTTGTAGTACCCAACATAGTTTTAGGCATACAAATATAATCTTGAAAAAATTTAGGGATTGCTATGAGCACCTTTAAAGAAGTCTGGAGTAACTGTTTGAAAATTATTAAGGACAATGTGCCTGCTGTAAGCTACCAAACGTGGTTTGAACCTATAGTTCCTGTAAGGCTAGAGGGGAATATTCTTACGATTCAGGTGCCCAGCCCGTTTTTCTATGAATATCTGGAAGAACGTTACATTGATATTTTAAGGAAAACATTAAGGAAAGAGCTTGGTCCTGATGCTAAACTGGAGTATAGCATTGTTATGGATAACAATAAGGTTTCTAATAACAAGCCCTATACCGTTAAGTATCCAGCTCAAAACAAGGCTGAGTTGAAGAACAAGCCTGTCCCATTTCCGATTCAGAAGGAAGGCGGCTCTATTAAAAATCCTTTTATAATACCAGGTCTTAAGAAGTTGGAGATAGATCCTCAGTTGAATCCTGACTATACATTTTTTAATTATGTGGAGGGGGATTGCAATAAACTATCTAGATCGGCCGGATACGCCGTTGCTCAAAATCCTGGGAAAACAGCTTTCAATCCATTATTTATATACGGATCGTCAGGTTTGGGCAAGACCCACCTTGCGCAGGCTATTGGTATTGAGGTAAAAGAGCGCTATCCTGATAAGCTTGTATTATATGTAAATGCAAATAAGTTTCAAAATCAGTATGTTGCTGCAGTTATCAAGAATGAGGTGAATGATTTTGTTCATTTTTATCAAATGATAGATGTGCTAGTTATTGATGATGTTCAGGAATTTGCTGGTAAGGAGAAGACTCAAGATACATTCTTTCATATTTTCAACCATCTTCATCAAACAGGACGTCAGCTCATTTTAACGTCTGACAAGTCTCCTGCGGAGTTGAAAGGTCTTGAGCAACGTTTGTTGACCCGTTTTAAGTGGGGGTTGTCTGCTGATTTGCAGCAGCCTGATTTTGAAACTCGGGTGGCCATTCTTAAGCGAAAGATTTATAATGATGGAATTGTGATTCCTGACGATGTAATAGAGTATCTAGCCAAGTCAATTACTTCTAATATTAGAGAATTAGAGGGTGCTTTAATTTCGTTACTTGCTCAGGCTACTTTAATAAAGCGCGAGATTACCATGGATATCGCGGCTCAGATTGTGAAGCGCTTTGTAAAAGATCATACAAAAGAACTTTCGATTGATTACATATCAAAATCGGTATGTGATTATTTTAATATACCTAATAATCTTTTAAGTTCAAAAACTCGAAAGAGAGAGATTGTTCAAGCTCGTCAAATTGCTATGTATTTTTGTAAGAACTTGACCAACTCTTCATTAGCTACGATTGGATCTACAATAGGAGGGAAAGATCATTCGACCGTACTGCATGCCTATCGTACGATTTCCAACTTAATGGAAACGGATAAGCTTTTTAAAGGTCAGATGGAAGAGATCGAAAAGAAAATCAAATATGCATAAAATAAAAGGAGAGGCATGAAAAATGCCTCTCCTTTTATTTTGTACAGATAAACCAAGGATTTTGTAACTCCTCCTTATTATACCTTAATCGTTCGCCAGTTTTAGAGTTTATAACTCTCATTCCTGCTCCTTCGTTTATTGCTTGTCCAGCGGCTGTATCCCATTCGAAAGTTTGGGCTATTCGGGGATATAAATCGGCAAATCCTTCCGCGACTAAGCACATTTTTATGGAACTTCCCTGTTCGAGCACTTCTAGGTCTGGGTGGTCTTTGCTTATTTCTTTGATGTAACTTTCTGTTTCTGGAGTATAGTGAGATCTGCTAGCCGTGATGACAAATTTTGCTTTATTTTTTATAGTTGGTAATCTTTCAGATGTTGCGATCAACTCGTCTATGGATGTAATTAGCGATGTTGGCTTAATGTTTGTCTTTTTAAAAGAGCCATTCTTGAAATGACCAAAATAAAGCGTTTCAAATATGGGGGAGTAGATTACTCCAATTGTGGGATAGTTGTTTTCAACTAACGCTATGTTTACCGTAAACTCTCCGTTTCTTTTGATAAATTCTTTGGTTCCATCCAAGGGATCAACTAACCAGAATAAATCCCAATTTTTACGCTCTTCATAAAGGAGATTTCGGCCTTCTTCACTCATTAAGGGAATGTGTGTTTTGCCTAGCATTCTTTTTATGGTTTCATGAGATTGCCGATCTGCTAATGTTAGTGGTGTATTATCTGACTTTAAGTTTACTTGGAAATCATCCGAATTATACACATCTAAAATAGAGCGGCCTGCATGAAGAGCGGCTTCGATGGCTGCCGTGAGAAGTTTTTTTATATCATTATCTTGAAGCATAAAGTACATTGTTTGGCTAGGATCAATTGCATCTACTTGACTTCTGCTTAACGCCGAAGCAAGCGCGAAGTTACTATTAAAAAGAATAATGGGTTACTACTTCTCTATTTTAAAAGTATTAAATAAAATGCGGTAAATCGAATAGGAAATTGATAAAAATGATATTTAACATACTTTGGGGACGAAAAAGTTTTTATGTTTACAAAAATTAAAAAACTGGATAATGTCAAACTTAGAAAATTTGCAACCAAGACTTCTGTGGAAATATTTCGAGGAAATTTGCCAAATTCCTCGACCATCGAAGAAAGAAGAAAAAATAATTGCTTACCTATTAAAATTCGCAGAAGAGCAGGGGTTAGAAGCGACTCGAGATGAGATAGGTAATGTGGCGATATTTAAAAAGGCAACAAAGGGAAAAGAGTCTGTTAAGCCTGTAGTGCTACAAAGCCATATTGACATGGTTTGCGAAAAGCATAGCGATGTTCAGCATGACTTCGAAAAGGATCCAATTATTCCACGTATAGAGGGTGATTGGGTTAAGGCTAATGGAACTACACTTGGTGCTGATGATGGTATTGGAATTGCGTCTCAGTTGGCTATACTGGCAAGCAACGATCTTGAGCACGGACCTGTCGAATGTATTTTCACAGTTGATGAAGAAACCGGTCTTACAGGTGCTTTTGAGATGAAACCAGGCTTTTTTACTGGAAAAACGCTGCTAAATCTAGACTCCGAAGATGAAGGGGAGCTATTCATCGGTTGTGCAGGAGGTGTAGATACCCTAGCAACATTTACATATGATAGTAGGCCTGTTCCTAGCGGATACGTTGCCTTTAAGATGGATGTAAAGGGACTAAAAGGGGGGCATTCTGGTGATGATATCCATAAAGGACATGGAAATTCAATTAAAATATTGAATCGTTTCCTTTGGAAGTCAACAATGAAGTACGACATCTGCCTTTCAGAGTTTAACGGTGGGAACTTGAGAAATGCAATCCCTAGAGAGGCTGCTGCTTTATTTACTATTGATGCTTCCTATGTTGAGAATCTTAAGGAAGATTTTGCTGCATTTTTAGCAGAGGTTAAGGAGGAGCTTGCGTTAACAGATGCTGGAGTTGCAATGTCATTAGCAGAAGCGTCAATTCCTGCTGAGGCTATTTGTGAAAGCGTTCAGTTTGATCTTTTGAACTCTCTTTATTCGTGCCCGAATGGGGTTATTGCGATGAGTTTTGAAATGCCAGGGTTGGTTGAAACATCGACTAATCTTGCATCTGTAAAGATGATTAAGGATAATCAAATATTGGTAACAACAAGCCAGCGTAGCTCTGTCAACTCGGCAAAAGTGGACGTGTCTCAAATGGTTGAAAGCGTGTTTAGGTTGGCTAATGCAAATGTTATTCACTCAGATGGATATCCTGGATGGAAGCCTAATACCAACTCTGAAATTTTAAGGGTTACTGAGCGTGCTTATAAAAAGTTGTTTGGACAAACACCTGTGGTAAGAGCTATTCATGCTGGATTAGAGTGTGGGCTATTTTTAGAGAAGTACCCAGATCTAGATATGATTTCTTTTGGGCCAACAATTCGAGGTGCTCATTCGCCAGAGGAAAAGTTGGATATCCCAACAACCATTAAGTATTGGGATTTACTGTTAGAAGTTCTTCGCGAGGTAAAATAAAGAAAAGGGCTGTAAAGCCCTTTTTTATTACCAGTCAATTTCTATAAAATCTTCTTTCGTAACGCCACAGATGGGACAGACCCAGTCTTCCGAAATTTCTTCGAATGGTGTACCTGCTGGGATTCCATCAATAGGAGCGCCAAGTTCTGGGTCGTAAATAAATCCACAAATTTTACAGCGATATTTTTTCATTTCGTCGATTTGTTGTTGTTGATTGAAGAAGTCTCTTCTTTATGAATCAACGTTAAATGTATTTGATTTGCAATATATCAAAAAATATGACTGAAAAACTGAGACCTGATTGATTATATTTGCTGTAATTCATAAAAACACACCAATTATGTTACAACGAATTCAAACGCTTTACTTATTAATAGCCGAAGTGCTCACTATTGTTCTTTTTTTTACAAATATAAGTACGTTTCTAACTCAAGAGGGGCAGGAGCTGATCTTGAAATACAATGGTTTATTTCAGGTTGTTGATGGGAAGATGAGTCGTATAGTTAGTACTTGGCCTATGGCGGCACTACTTATTGCTGCAACAGTGATTGGCTTTTTTGTAATTTTTCTTTACCGTCATCGCATACTTCAAATTCGGTTATGCTTTTTTCAGATGGTCATGAACTTTGGGTTGCTAGTTCTATTTGGCTACTATATTTACTCTGTATCAGTTGTTGGAAGCAGCAATTTTAAGTTTTCGGTTGTAGACATTTTACCACTATTGTCAATAGTTCTTTACTATTTGGCCTATAGAGGTGTTGCAAAAGACCTCGCCTTGGTTATGGCTGATAGTTTTAGGACTCGACGAAAAAGGTAACAGGTATGATATGTTTACAGGAAAAGGGGCACTAGGCCCCTTTTCTTATTTTATGCAATAACAACGATTTGCTCTTTTTCCGTTAGCTTTTCGCAGTAGTGGCAGCGTAAGGATAGGTTCTTTTTGTCTTCGACAATGAATTTGGTTTTTACATTCTCTACATTTGTGACGCACTTTGGGTTGGCGCATTTACAAATTCCAATTAGGTTGTCTGGAATGTACACTTCACGTTTTTCAATAACTTCATAATTCTTTATGATGTTGAGCTTTGCGTGAGGTGCTATAAGTGCAATTTTATTGGTTTCTTCTTCCTCGAAAAATTTGTCAGAAATTTTGACAATCGCTTTAAATCCAAGTCTTTTGCTTTCGAGGTTGGTACCAAAGGTTATTTGGTTGGTACAGGTGTCTAGGTGAAGAATTTTAATAACCTTGAATAGATTTTCAGCAGGAATATGGTCGATAACGGTACCATCCTTGATGGCGCTTACCATTAGCTGTTTTTCAGTGCTCATATTTTTCTATTTATCTAGTCCAAGAATTGAACATATTATTGCCATACGGGCGTAAACGCCATTCAGTGCTTGTGTAAAGTAGTATGCGTGCTTATTGTCATCAACATCTTCGCTGATTTCGTTTACACGAGGTAGTGGGTGAAGTATGCGCATGTTTGGCTTGCAGTTATCAAACATTTCATTGCGCAGCACATATACATTTTTTACTTTTTCGTACTCCATTAAGTCCGAGAATCGTTCGCGTTGTACGCGCGTCATGTAAACGATGTCGGCATCTTTTAAGCCGTTGGATAATTCGGTCTCTTCTGTATAATCTAACCCTTTTTGTTGAAGAAATAGCTTATACTCGGTTGGCATTCTAAGTTCAGGAGGTGAAACAAAGGTGAACTTAGTGTTAAAATGGGACATTGCCTGGAGTAGGGAGTGTACCGTTCTTCCGTATTTCAGATCTCCAATCATTACAATGTGGAGGTTATCCAAGGTTCCCTGAGTTTTACGAATCGAATAAAGATCAAGCATGGTTTGAGTAGGATGCTGGTTGGCACCATCTCCGGCATTTACGACAGGAACCTTAGATACTTCGCTTGCAAAGCGAGCGCTACCTTCAATTGGATGCCTCATCACAATCAGGTCGCTGTAATTTGCAATGGTAAGTATGGTATCCTTTAGGCTTTCACCTTTCGAAACAGAGGTGTTTGATGCCTCCGAAAAACCAATAACTCTGCCACCTAGGCGGTTAATTGCACTTTCGAAGCTTAATCGAGTACGTGTGGACGGTTCGAAAAATAGTGAGGCAATAACCTTTCCTTCAAGCAAACGTTGCGAAGGGTTTTCTTCAAATTTTTCTGCAAGGTCGAGTATCCGAAGAATTTCTTCCTTGCTGAAATCATTAATGGATACTAAGCTTTTGTTTTTCATTGTAATGCTGTTGTGTTGCTTAATAAGTTATATCGTTCCAAGATTTTCTAAATGGAGGCCTTCAACGTTGGTGAGTTTTGCTTCTAAAACGTCTGCACGGCTTTGTCGGATGCTAAGCTTAATCGTACAGCTATTGTCAAACTCTTGATGTTCGATGGTCGGCTGCTCGTCTTTGATCGTTTTCATTACATCATTGAGCATGTGGTATCCAAAATGGATTTGGTAGCACACATCTACGGTTTTTTCGAGGATGTCTGCATTTTGGAGCACATCTTGGGTTGCCGATTGGTAAGCATTTATTAATCCGGAAACTCCGAGTTTTGTACCACCAAAGTAGCGGATTACTACAACCAGTACGTTCGTTATATTGAACGATAGTAGCTGTCCATATATTGGTCTTCCTGCTGTACTAGACGGTTCTCCGTCATCGTTCGTTCGAAAGGATTCGCCTTTAGGGCCTAGCCTATAGGCGTAGCAGTGATGCCTTGCATCGTAGAATTCCTTTTTTAGGCCCTGTACAATTTCTTTTGCCTCATCTTCACTTTTTATAGGGTAAGCGTAAGCAATAAACTTGCTGCCTTTTTCCTTGTAAAGTCCTTCAGCCTTTTGTTGTATGGTTTTATAGGTATCTTCCATTAGATAGTTGATAGATATATTAGGCTGATAATTGCCGTTACCACTCCAACCGTGTTCGTTGCCGATAATCTTTCTTTGAAAAATATGATTCCGATTAGAACAGATAGGATGACTATTCCAATATTGTTGATTCCGAAAATCACGGAGCTAGAGATGTTTGAATTTAGGGCAAAAAGAAAAAATAGGAGCGAGCAGTAGTTCGCAATGCCGAGTGCTGCACCAAATATCCAATTTTCTCTTTCTTTTAGATTGCCAATTCGTTTAGAAAAAAGTAGCGTTGCAACCCCAATTGCTGCTGAAATTCCAAAAACGATCACTGTAAAAGAGGCATTGTGCCCTGATGGAATAACGAGCAGCTGCGATAGCTTAACGGAAGAGTCGGTAACACCCATTGCAAGAAAAAGGATGATAGGAGCAAGGAATGCTGAGATTCCGTTGGTCGATTTATCCTTTTTGTAGGTGGTGAGTGCTAGCGCAGCAATTGCTAAAATGACGCCAACTGCTTTTTTGGGGGTAAAGGTGTCGTGGCTATCGAAAATAAAGGAGATTGTAATCGGAATTGCAAGAGACATTTTGCTGGCAATGGAGGTGACTCCCATCCCCGATTTTAATGTGCTTAATGCTATAAGACGAAAAGTGAGGATAAATAAAATGCCGACGATAACGGCGGCAGTAACAAAACTAAAAGTCAAAAAAAAACCTCCCGAATAATTTGCAAATGCAAATCCTAGGAGGCAAGCAACAATGTAATTGACAACAATGCAACTAAAAATATCAATCTTCCGTCGCGTAATTAACTTAAAAATTAGCGTGATAAATGTTGATGATAGTATGCTTAGTAGCAAGAATCGCATTTGTCATTTGGTTTTGGCAAAGATAGGCAAATCGAGCATTGTTGGGTACTATTTTTGAAAAAAAAGTTACTAACAATTTTGATTTTTTAGATTAGTTTGGTGTTAAGTGGTTGATTAATAAATAAAAAAGGCGACCAACTTGTTGTGTGGTCGCCTTTTGGGTATTACTTCGAGAGAAGATCGTTTACTATTTGTTCCAACGTTTCTACGCTTATTTTTTTTGCTATAATCTTTTTGTCTTTATCTAGCAAAAAGACTGTAGGGGTAGAGGTAATGTCGTAAAGAGCTCTAAAGTTTGAGTTGTAATTGGCATCCCACACATTAATCCAGTCATATCCTTTTTCTGCTAAACTTTTTTGCCATTCCTCTTTTTTATATTGGGTATATATGGCGTACACCTGAATGCCTTTATCTCTCACTTTATTGTAAAAATTGTAAAGTATGGGGGTTTCCTTTTGGCAGTGGCTGCAGTCTGGCTCCCAGAAATAAACTATGGTATACTTTGCCTTTATTTGGTTTAGAGCAATGTACTCGCCATTATCGCTTTCTAATACAAGGTTTGGCGCAATTTTTCCAACAAGATTGGGGCGTAGCCGGTTTACGCGTTCTTTTAGTTTTGTCATTAGCTCTTCGTTCGCCCACGGTGCTTTTTTGTTGATGTAGTAATTTTCGGCAATATGAACAAAAACCGCATCGTGGCTCATTATATTAGACTGGTTGAAATGGTTTAAGAGGTAGCTAACTACATACTGATAGGTGTTTTTGTTCCCCTCCGTTTTTGCTATAAATCGATCAACTTCCATATTTAAAGAATCAGGTGTTTGTATCAGGATATTGGTGAAGAATCCTTTTAGGCGAGATTCAAAAATAGGGGTTCGTAAAATACCTTCGTCCGAAAGGTTGATGTTGTCCCAATAATGATTTTTTTGGTAGGTGTAGCCCATAACCCAACGGATGGAATCAGGATTGGCAGCTCCTGCTGGAATGTTAAATTCGGGGATTGATGGAGTTTCTACTAGTGCAATTAGGGTAGATAGTAAGTTCCCGTTTTCTTTTTCTCTCGTTGTTTTCCAAACATCTTTGACTTCTTGATCAACCGTTTTTAACTTCTCCTGAAGTTGTTTTTGAAGTTCTTTGTTGGTGCTATCAGCCTTCATTTGCTTTTGTATTGCCGTTACCTGCTCTTGCTTCGTTTTCATAAAATGCTGGTAGGCAATAAAATTTGAGTTGATGGGGCTGTTTTTAAACTTGAGATTTTCCCATAGATTGTTTTTGGACGTTTCGATGGAGAATATTTGATCTTTATCAATCAAAAAATCGAAGTTTGTTTTATCGGGAAGTATGGCGATGTAGATACCTTTAGCAAGTAGCGAGTCTCCCTGTATCAGGGCAACCCCGCTACTGTTTACCTTCACGGTATCCAAAACATACTTGCTTGCTCCAAAGTGGTATCCAAGCATTAAAGTAGTGTCCTTTAATCCGTTTATTTTTATTTCGATAAGATGTTTACCCTTGTTTGCCTTTGGGGTAGTTCCTTTTTGAGCAAGTGCATTTAGTCCAATTGCGACCAAGCAAATAAGCACCGTTAATGCGTTTTTTCTCATAGCTTTTTACAGTAATGTCTATAGACAAAATTAAATTTTTATCTGTTTATTTGGAGGCTATTATTGTAAACAATTCGATTAAAGAAACGTTAATAGAGGAGATGATCTAATGTTGGTGTTGGGATACAGCAAAACGTTAATCTTTCAGACAAGGTAATGTGTATTTTTTATAAACGGCAGTAAGGAAATATAACTATGAAGGGAAAGTCGGATGCAACATCTGCCTCTTGCGGTTGTTTAAAAGTTGGTTTTTGGGAGCACTATGAATAATTACATCCATACAAACAGTTTAATCAACGAGTTAAGCCCATATTTACTACAGCATGCACACAATCCTGTGCAGTGGTATGTTTGGGGCCACGATGCTTTTTTGAAGGCAAGAAATGAAGATAAGCTTGTCATCGTAAGTGTTGGCTACTCGGCTTGTCACTGGTGCCATGTTATGGAGTCGGAAAGCTTTGATGACGAAGAGGTGGCGTTGGTAATGAATGAAAACTTTATATCAATAAAAGTAGATAAGGAAGAACGTCCTGATATAGATCAGCAATATATGAGTGCCGTTCGTATTATCACTGGGAATGGAGGCTGGCCTTTAAATGTGATTTGCTTGCCAGATGGGAGACCTATTTATGGGGGAACTTACTTTCCTCGCCAGCAATGGATTGATATCCTAGTTAAACTGTCAGATTTATATAAAGCGCACAAAGAAAAGGTTGTTAGAGCAGCAGAAGATTTGGCAGAGGGCGTGAGAAATGTTGATTTAATAGAGGAAAGGCTCTCTGGTTTAGATTACCTTCCAAAGTATTTACGGTTGATTGTTGAGCCTTGGAAAAGAAAATTTGACACAAAGTGGGGGGGGACTCAGTCCGCACCTAAATTTCCAATGCCATCCTCGATTGATTTTTTAATGTCGTATGCCTACCATATGCGTGATGAGGAAGTGAGAACGCAGGTAATGCTAACGCTTAACAAGATATATGAAGGTGGTATTTACGACCATGTTGGAGGCGGTTTTCATCGCTATTCTGTAGATGGCCAATGGTTTTTACCTCATTTTGAAAAAATGCTGTACGATAATGCTCTTTTGGGCATGTCATATATATACGCTTACCAGTTCTCGAAGGAACCTCGCTACAAGCGAGTTGCTCTCGAATCCTTGGAGTTTTTATTGCGCGATCTTTACTCTTCGGATAAGATGTTCTACACCGCAATTGATGCCGATTCGACAAATGGGGAGGGACAGTACTATGTTTGGAATTATAGCGAAATCTGCGAAGTACTAGATGAGGATGCTCCTATTTTTTGCAGCCGATTTGGTGTAGATCGTAATGGAAATTTCGAGTATGGAAAAAATATTCTCAGCATTAAAAGATCATTTGATGAGCTTTCAATGACCTTTAAGCTGCCTATTAGCACTATAAAAGATAAAGTTGACCTTTCGTTGCGTAAGTTATTTTGTGCTCGTTTTCTCAGAGAAAAGCCAAAGGTTGATACTAAAATTATTCTTTCGTGGAATGCCTTGGCTGCAAAAACTTTTGCGCTAGCATCTTCTGTATTTAAAGAACCTCGTTATCTGGTGGTGGCTATCGATTGTATAAACGGCATCGAACGGCATTTAGCAAAGGATGGAGCGCTGCTGAGGACGCTTCCTCATGGAGATAAGCATACAGAGGGAATGCTGGACGATTATGCCTATCTTATCGAGGCGTATATTGCGTTATACTCGGTTACTTTCGATTTTAACTATCTAGATAAAGCTGAAAATCTGGCGAATGTTTGTTTGAAAGATTTTTTTGATGATAAATCGGGTATGTTTTTTTATACCAATGCATCTGTTGAACTACCCTTGGGACGCAAAATGGAGGTAGTTGATGGCGTAACACCATCATCAAATTCTTCTTTAGCACGATCATTCTACTACTTGTCAATCGTTTTAAGTCGTCCAGCTTATAAGGAAATTGCAGTTCAGATGCTGGCTAACATGCAGGATCAGATGTCGGGAGCAGGACCATTTGTTGCTAATTGGGGATTGCTGCTCATTAACCTAACCTTTGCTCCTGCCGAAATTACGCTTGTTGGAGACAATGCTTTACAGCAAAAAATGCATATCGATCAAGAGTATTTACCCAACGTTTTTCTTTTCGGTGCAAAGCAGAGAACCGAGCAGGCAATTTTTAAAAATAGATGGAGGGATGGTGAAACAACTTTGCATCTGTGCATTGCCAATGTATGCCGAGATTTCAAGGGAACAATCGACGAACTTAAAGATAATGCGTTGGAGTTGCGCAACTGCTATATTTTATAACTTCGGGAAAATTTATTTCGATGTTTGAATATCAATATATCATTAAAGATAATGCTATTGTTGATAATGTAGCGTTTGACTCCTCTTTTGTATCACAAGTTTACGAGGTGATTAGGGTTGTAGATGGAATCCCTGTTTTTTTTGATGCCCATTTTCGTCGGTTTATAAGCTCCTGTTCCTTTGCTGGTGCAGAGATGAACTTATCAAAGGACGTTTTTGCTGCTCTTTTGAGATTACTTACGGTGAAAAATGGCGTGCGGAATTGTAATATTCGTTATTCTATCAACATATATAGCGAAAAACAGATATTTTATGCTGGTTTTGTGCATAGTAGCTATCCATTGCCGCAGATGTACGAAGAAGGTGTTATGCTCGATTTTTTAAAAGAGGAACGTTTTAATCCGAATGCCAAGATTTTGAATAGAACGTTACGTGAGCGTGCAGATGCGCTGATGTCATTGAAATCTCTTTATGAGGTGGCGTTGGTGAACCAATCGAATCAAATAACAGAAGGGAGTAAAAGCAATCTTTTTTTTATTGATAGCCTCGAAGTGGTACATACCGCTCCTCTGGATTTGGTGCTTGGAGGAATAACTCGCCAGATTATTATTGAAGAAATCGTGAAGAATGGTATTTCGTTCGTGGAGGAGCCTGTTTTAGTGGAAAATATTGGGAATATGGTAGCTGGTTTTGTTTCTGGGACATCGCCATCTGTACTTCCTATCGCCTTATTAGGTAATTGCTCTTTCTTAGTTAAACATCCCCTAATTGCTAAGATTGCGAAATGTTATAACCAACGAGTTGCTGAAGATATAGCGTCATTCAGAGATAATTATTACTCCATTTAGTGAGCAATCTGACTTTTATCTGATGTGATTGAACAAGGAGAGATGGTAGTCTCTCCTACTTTTTTTATCTTGTCCCCTGAAAAAGGAAAAGTATTATGGTGCAGAATGAGTTAAAAGTATTTTTGGTTCAGTCCGATGTCAAGTGGCAGGACATTGAAGGAAATCTAAATATGTTTGATTTGATAATTCAAGAACAAGCTGGTGATGCAGATCTTATTGTTCTTCCTGAAATGTTTACTACCGGTTTTTCTATGGAACCAGAAAAGATGTCGGAAGGGATGGATGGTAAGGCGGTGTCTTGGATTATTACCGCTGCTAAAAAGAATGGAGTGGCAATTATCGGTAGCGTCATTATAAAGGAAGATGAAGGGTATTATAATCGGCTGCTGTTTGCTTATCCCTCCGGTGAGCTGAAGACGTACGATAAGCGCCATTTGTTTAGAATGGGGAATGAGCATGAGCATTATAAGGCAGGTTCGAAAAGGCTTATTTTAGAGTACAAGGGATGGAAAATATGTCCTCTTATTTGTTATGATTTGCGCTTCCCCGTTTGGAGCCGGAATGCAAACGACTACGACTTGCTAATTTATATTGCAAGTTGGCCTGCTGCTCGCAGCTTTCCTTGGCGAAGTCTGCTTGTTGCTCGTGCAATCGAAAATCAGTGTTATGTTGTTGGTGTAAATCGTGTTGGAGTAGATGGAGCTGGTTTGAAATATTCGGGAGATTCGGCTGCCATTAATTCGCGAGGAGAGTATCTAACAGGTTTGGTTCCTGGTGAAGTTGGCTGTGCAATGGCTGCTTTGTCGATGGAGGATTTGAAAAGCTTTAGGAGTAAATTCCCTGTAATGCTTGATGGTGATAGATTTCAAATTTTAGATTAGCCAACTCGCAATTTTGGTGCAATAAGAATAAAATGAAGAAAATAGTTAATCCTTATTTGACAGGGAGTAATTCGTCAGAATATAAATGTTTTGGATGTTCTCCAAACAATGAAATAGGTTTGCATCTGCATTTTTTTGACAACGGAGATGATGTCGTTGCGATTTGGGAACCTCAAAAACAGTTTGAAGGCTACTTTAATGTGCTTCATGGAGGAATTCAGGCAACAATTCTTGACGAGATTGCGGCTTGGGTTGTAAATACCAAGTGTAAAACAGCCGGCGTTACTTCTTCCATGAATGTAAAGTATAGAAATCCCATATTTATGGATGGAGGCCCTTTGACTATAAAAGGGAAGATTGAATCGGTAAATCGGCGAATAGCAACTATTAAGGCTTATATCGAAAATAGAGAGGGGAAGGTAATGGCAGAAGCCGATATTGTCTATTTCCTATTTAATGAGCAAGATGCAAAAGCAAAATATAACTATCCTGGTGTAGAAGCTTTTTATGAAAAAGAGTAGCTTTTTGCTGCTAGTCTAATTAGCTAATTTCGTATTTGGATGGCTCTTTTCTATGGAAAATGAGCTTTCTTTTTTTGTATTTTGAGTGTAGCATCGTTCCAGATTATCGAGAATAATGGGGTGTCCGCTTAAGTTTCTCTTCCTTATTTTTGTTCTGAAACTTTTTTGCTTGCTCGGTGTTGATTCTATGAAAAGATGCGGAGAGTCTAGATTATCCAAATTTTAAGCGCGATATTTGGCGCTTAAACCATAATCCGTATGTATCCCGTATCTTAAGGCTAACAATTGAAGCCAACGGGTAACATCCGACCTAAACTTTTATTAACGGATGAAAAAGCTTGTTTTACCAGCAATGTTATTGCTAACCAGCATATGTACATTTGCTAAAACTAAAGAAAAGGATAAAGTAATGAATCCACTACTTACGAACTGGAGTACTCCTTATCAAACTCCACCATTTGAGCTGTTTAAGCCAGAGCATTTTGTTCCTGCTTTTAAGGATATTATAGAAAGATCTAAAAAGCAGGTTGATAAAATAGTTGCTAGTAAAGACGAGCCAACCTTCGAGAATACTGTAGTTGCACTAGAAAGGGGAGGCGAAGAGCTAGAAAAGGTGGCGAATGTATTTTTCAACCTGAATTCGGCAGAAACTAGCCCAGAGTTGCAGGCTGTAGCTCGCGAGGTGGCTCCTATGCTTTCTGATTTTTCTAACGATATCAATTTAAATGCAGGCCTATTTGCTAAAGTTAAGAAGGTATACGATAATCGCAGCAGGTTAAAATTAACTCCAGAACAAGGCATGCTTTTGGAGAAAACGTTCAAAGGCTTTGTTCGCAGTGGCGCTAATCTTGACCCTAAAAGTAAAGAGCGTTACCGCGAGATTACGAAGCAACTGTCTGAGTTGTCGTTGCAGTTCGAGGAGAACTTGCTTGCTGAAACGAATGGTTTTGTGCTAAACATTACCAATGAGGCCGATTTAGCTGGTATTCCAGAAAGTATTCGTGAGATGGCTAAAAGCATTGCCCAATCTAAGAATATGGAAGGGTGGGCTTTTGATTTGTCTATGCCAAGTTTTGTATCCTTTATGAAGTACGCCGAGAACCGAGATCTTCGTGAGAAGCTATTTCGTGCATACAATATGAGAGGTTTTCAAAAGAATAAGTATGATAACCAAGAAATATTGATAAAGACGGCCAACCTACGTTTGGAAGAGGCAAAGCTGTTAGGTTATAACACCTATGCCGATTTTGTGCTTGAAGAGCGTATGGCTCAATCTCCAGCAAAAGTGAACGGTTTGCTTACCCAGCTGTTAAATGCATCGGTGCCAGCTGGTAAAAAGGAGGTTGAAGAGGTTACCGCTTTTGCGAAGGAGAGCGGTGCGAACTTTGAAATTCAACGTTGGGATTGGGCTTTTTATTCTGAAAAATTAAAAGATAAAAAGTACAGCGTAAACGATGAGCTTATTCGTCCTTATTTCCCATTGGAAAAGGTAAGAGAAGGGGTTTTTGCGCTTGTTAATAAGCTGTATGGCATAACCTTTAAGAGTAACGCCAGCATTCCTGTGTACAATAAGGATGTTGAAGCATACGAGGTGTTTGATAAGGATGGAAAGTTCCTTTCAGTTTTATTTATGGACTATTTCCCTCGCGCAAGCAAAAGTGGTGGAGCATGGATGACCAACTATCGTTCACAATTTAAAGAAAACGGGAAAGATGTTAGACCTGTAGTATCGTTGGTTTTCAACTTTACAAAGCCTACAGAGACTCGTCCTGCGCTTCTTAATTTTAACGAATTGGAAACATTCCTTCATGAATTTGGGCATGGATTACACGGAATGTTTGCTAATAGTACCTATTCCAGCCTATCTGGAACAAATGTTTATAGGGATTTTGTAGAGCTTCCATCTCAAATAATGGAAAATTGGGCTGTGGAAAAAGAGTTCCTAGATATGTTTGCGGGACATTATCAGACAGGGGAGAAAATTCCTCAGGAGCTGGTAAACAAGATAAAGGAGAGCGCAAACTTTCAAGCAGGATATGTCTCTCTTCGTCAGCTCAGCTTTGGGCTACTAGATATGGCTTGGCACTCGCAAGCCTCTGCTTATAACGGGAGCGTGGTTGACTTTGAGAGAGCTGCAACTAAGGCAACAGACATTCTTCCTGCTGTTGATGGAACGGCCATTTCGCCTGCTTTTGCGCATATTTTCTCGGGTGGGTATGCTGCTGGATACTATGGATACAAGTGGGCAGAAGTGCTAGATGCCGATGCTTACTCGCTATTCAAGAAAAAGGGCATTTTTGACGCTAAGACGGCGCAGTCCTTTAGAGAAAATATCCTTTCGAAGGGAGGCACTGAGCACCCAATGAAACTTTATATAAAATTCAGGGGACAGGAGCCTTCTATTGATGCTTTATTGGAAAGAAGCGGCCTGAAGAACTAATAATATTAGCTTAAATTTCAGGTGTTGGAGTTTCTGTGAAACTTCAGCACCTTTTTTATTGCGTATACAGGGGGTGGCTTTTTTATTGTGTAAATATTAGTTAATTAACAAAAGTAGGGCAAATTCTTAGCTGATGATGCGATTGCCATTTCGGCATAACCGCTTTCTTTGTATTCACTGGTATCTCCAAAATATAGCATTATGAAATGGCTGTTTCTTTTACTCCTGATTTCACTTGCAAGCGTTTTTACGCTAATGGCGCATTTTATTAGTGAGCCAGATGAGATGTATAAAGCTTACGATAGCTTAAATAAGGCGGAAGAGGATGGGGCCGTAGATGATGGTTTGATCCCATCTGCCATAAACCCATCAGCATCTAACATACGGGTAATCTGCAAGCCTGATTCGACAAACATATTGCTTTCATTTAAATATGCCGGTTTGTATCCGCTCGATCAAAATGAGTGGTTTTACACCTTGAATTCTGAGGTTCAAAAGGTTTTTTGTAAAGCTCGTAAGCAGTTTAAGCGGAATATTTTTGAGGGGACTTTAAAGTATTTCGAACTTCAAAATGCTCAAGGAAAAACCATTTATGTTGCTGTGGATAACCACTCTCATACCGCTTACGTTTCGTTATAAATTATTTGGCAAGGTTAAGAAGCGATTTAAAATCTACAATATTGAACATTTGTAGTACAGATATAAGAATAAGTACTACCATAATCCATCGTATAAAGTTTGATCCCAACTTTATAGCCCATTTAGAGGCAACGTAAGCTCCAATAACGTTACCAATGGCATGTATTAGCCCGTACTCCCACATTACCTGCTTATTGAATATAAAAACAAGCAGCGAAAATGGCACATAGCAGAGAACTATGAGATTTTTGATGGCATTTGCTTTTACAAGATCGAGTCCACATCCTAATACCGCGCCTGCAAGAATAAAGTATCCTACGCCTACATGAAGAAAGCCTCCGTAAATGCCTATCAGGAAAAATGTGATGTAGCTGGCAGCAGATATTGGCTTTTGGGCTAAATCCGTGTTTCCATGTAGCCATTTTTCGGGTTTAAAAATTAGTAAAGCTAGCATCATTAGCATAATAACACCAAAGCAAACTTCGAATGTATGCTGATCGATGGTTGCTCCAATACTTGCGCCTATTACTGAACCTATGGTTGTTGGAATGGCAAGGCGAATTCCTTTGCTGGTATCTAGAATTTTTTGCTTTCGAAAGTTTCCTACAGCAACAAGATTTTGTATGATAACAGCAATTCGGTTGGTTCCGTTGGCAACGGTAGGGGGAAGCCCTAAAAACATGAATAGGGATAGCGAAATAATGGTACCTCCTCCTGCCAGCGTGTTTATAAAGCCAACCGTGACTCCCGAAAGTATCAATGCAGCTATGATTCCAGTGCTCATTGGCAAAAAATAATGCAAATAAAACCCAATCGGAGGGTAAAAAGAAGTAAAAAGAGCAATTATATGCTTAAAGCTAGCTGAGCTAGCAGAATTGCTAGCTCAGTGTTTTATTTTCTATGCTGTTTTGTACGGCCGTTTCCTCTTTTGTCGAGCCTTCAAGTGTCGGCTGTAGCTTTTTTTCTGTACTGTAGAGGATGTCGCAAAAGCCAAATCCAAGGTGGTTTTTATCCCCAAATCCTATTTTGTAGCCAATTTCAATTAGCTCTTTAGGTGCGTTTATTTTGAAACGGTACATATATCCTTTTACCAGCTCTTTTTGGTTGTTGTTGATCTCTATGAGCTTCGACTTCGGTTCTGTCAGAAAATCGATGGAGGTGTAAATGTTGGCACTCTCCATTGGCTCTCCTCTAAACAGGTTGTACTTATCTAACATCGATTGGGTGAAGTTTTCTAGGTATCCTTCGTCAGAGGGAGCTAAAAACTTTACGTAGCGAGTCGATTCGAAATTTTGAAGAACGATTGGCGACCTGGCTATAAACTGCATGCAGCTGGTAAAAGTGGGGCACTGCTGCTTCTCTATGGCAATAACCTTAAGCCTAATTTGAGACTTTTTGTCGCCAACGGTCATGTTTAACCTGTCGAACGACTCCCATACAAGCTGATCGGTGTTGTTTTCGAATAGGAACGATAGCGTAAGCTCGACGGTGTCCGATAGAATAAGCATCCTATCTCCGTAAATCTTTCGCTCGAGGACAATTAGATTCGAGAAGTTGAAAATTTGTAGCTTTTCCTGCTTATAGATGTTGTTGCTCTTAAGCCATTGTTGGTAAAGGTACTGATCGTCAGTGAGGACATCTCTAATTAATCTGTATACCTCCAATTGATAGTTAAGCGGCAAGATGCTTCCATAATCATGGTCTACTTTGAATCTCAGTCTATAACGCATTCTACGGGAGTATATATGTTACGAATTGATTGTTAAACTCTTTATTATAATTAATTCTAGCTGTTTTCGAAGACAAAAGTAAGTAAAAAAGGGGATTGTAGGCTGTATGAGGGGATTTTTTTCTGCACATTTTAATCGTGTTTAAGAACATGCAGGTAGCCTATTCGTGAAAACTCTTTTGTTAGAATGCGGGTTTCGTTACCTTTGTGGTAAATATTAGGTCATGGTTAAATCTGATAAGGTACTGTTACAAGGGATAGGGGTTGGAATATTGGCTTGTGGCTTGGTTTTCCTTATGGCTCCAACTGTTGGGAGAATTCTTCTAAACTTTATTTTTCTATTTTACGTGCTCGTTAGAGCAGCCTACTACGGCAAAATTTGGAAAAAGCCATTCCTTGCTTTGGACAAGCAGCGGCTGGTGCTTGTTTCCATTTTGGCGGTTTGCGTGCTGCTTAACTTTGTTGGGCTTTCGCAATCGTACTTTTTACCCATCCTGCTTATAGCCTTGGAGTATTTGAGGCTGGTAAATAACGATAAGCAACCCGAAAATCAGTAGATAAACATGGAAAAGATTCCTGTAACTATAATTACCGGCTTTTTAGGTTCTGGTAAAACAACTTTGCTGAATAATCTCATCCGAAAGTATGCAACAACTCGCTTTGCAATCATCGAAAATGAGTTTGGCGACATAAATATCGATGCCGACTTGGTTGTTGGCCCCGATAAGGGGAGTGTTTTTGAGCTTTCCAATGGCTGTATTTGCTGTTCGATGAATGATGAACTCTACAAAACGCTGGAGGAGCTGCTCCGAATGCGAGATAAGTTTAGCCATCTGATTATCGAAACAACGGGAATTGCCGATCCGCTTACCGTTATCCAATCTTTTATTGGCGATCCGTCTATTGCTGACAGGTTTGACATCGATGCAGTAGTGTGTTTGATAGATGCGCCAATTTTTGAGGAACTGCTCGAAGAACAGGAGGAGGTGTCGCGCCAGCTGGTTATGGCCGATGTGGTGCTAATTAACAAGATTGATTCTATAACACCAGGCTATTTGGATGCCGTTAAGATGGTGGTTGCAAGGGCTAACCCTTCGGCAGAAGTGTACGCCACCTCCTTTTCTGGGATAAACGGTATCGATTTAATTGGCATTAATGCCTATACAGGTAGGCAAGTTGCCAGCTCGACGAGGAAGTTTGACAATGTGCTGCCTTTAAGAGGCCTAACTAAAATGGGTGGCTTTACGGCTGCTATTGCCAGCAAGGCGCTGATGCATAACATTCAGTCGAATTCTTTTGTCTTTAAGGGCGATTTTGATTTCGAAAAGTTTTCGCTTTGGATGGAGTCGTTCTTTTACTTTAGCAGCTCGAGGGTATTTCGGGTTAAGGGGATTCTTTCTTTTGCAGGCAAGGGAAGAAAAGTTATTTTCCATTCGGTTAGGGGAGCCTTTATGCTAGAAGAGGCCGATGAGTGGAGGGACGAAGAGGAGCGAGAAAGCCGACTCGTCTTTATTGGCAAGGGAATAAACAAAAACGAAATAGAGCAGGCATTAACCATGCTGCTTGTTAAGTAAAGGAACCTTCGGGTTCCTTTCTTTTTGGCCACAGATTTACTCTTGCAGGGAATTTTCTCCTAACAGGTGACCATAAATCTCTATTTGGTGGAACAAAAAAGCAAATTGGTGGCTTCGAAGAGTAGCTTCATGGTGGCAAAATAGAGCTTGCTGGTACTTAAGTATGGTTTCACTATGAGGAAATAGAACTTGCTGGCTCTTAAGTATGGTTTCACGGCACTAAAAAACAGCTTGGCAGGTATGAGTAAGTAGGTTGCTGGTTCTATAGTGAGGTTTCATGGTGGGAAAATAGTGCTTGCTGGCTTTTAAGAATGGCTTCACGATTGGAAAATGGAGTTTGTTGGCTTTTAAGTATAGTTTCATGGTATAAAAAACAGCTTGGCAGATACGAAAATGGAGCTTGCTGGCTTTGAAAAATGGTTTGGCAGGGACAAGAAAGTTATTTGCTGGTTCTAAAATATGGTTTCTCCCAACTAAAATGCTGCTTGTTGACTCTAAATAATGGTTTGGTGGAACGAAAAAAGCAGCTGTTGGTTTCAAAAAACTGCTTGTTGAGACAGAATTATAGCCTTGGGGGGGATGTACTTATCCACGTCATTCTTTTGGTACTGCAGCAGTGCTGCTAAGTTCGGTGATGGTACAGGTTTCGTTTGCTACAAGTTTCCCTTTTATTTTCTCCATCTTTTATTAGGCGCCAAAGGCTCGATCGAAGCGGTGTTCGACTTTTGCTGGTGATGCTGCATTTCCTAACTTCTATATTCTAGTGTTGAATAGTTTAAATAGAATCTGCTAATTCAGAAAAGAATACCTATTTTGGTTGGGATATCATAATTATTAGCGAAATAGCATGGTATGGGAGAAAAGACTGCACCCGTAAATACCTCCGCACAAAGCTGGGGATCTAGGATAGGACTCGTTTTGGCAATGGCAGGAAATGCCGTTGGCTTTGGTAACTTTTTACGATTCCCGGTACAGGCAATCGAGAATGGGGGCGGTGCTTTTATCATCCCATATCTGGTTTGCCTTGTTCTACTTGGACTGCCGCTGCTGCTTATCGAGTGGTCTTCTGGCCGCTTTGGCGGTAAGTTTAGGTACCATTCCTCGCCATTTATTATGATGAAGATGGGACAAAAGCCGCTTTGGATGTATGTGGGCGTTTTTGGGATCTTTAGCAACCTCGTAATCATCTCGTTTTATACGTACATGGAGAGCTGGACGATTGCCTACGTTTACCATTCGCTGGTGGGAACCTTTCAGGGAATGGATCAGGCGGGTGTTGCCAGCTTCTTTAATGGGTATTTAGATGTTACCACATCTACCACGGGCATTCCGTATGAGGCGCTGATATTCTTTCTGATTTGCCTTGGCCTTAACGTGTGGATTTTGAGCCGGGGAATTCAGCGCGGAGTGGAGGCGGTTGCCAAAATTGTGATGCCGGTGCTTATTCTTTTTGGAATGATTTTGGCCTACAAGGCCATCACCCTAAAAGCAGGACAAGGAGGAGCCGTTTTTAACGGGTTGGAAGGGCTAAACTTTCTGTGGACTCCTCATTTTGAATCGATTTGGAATCCGAAAGTATGGCTTGCGGCGGCTGGTCAGATATTCTTTACCCTTTCGGTTGGCATGGGAGCCGTGCAGGCGTATGCTTCGTTTGTAAAACCGAAGCAGGATATTGCTGGTGGCGCTATGGCCGCCGGTTTTATGAACCAGTTTGTGGAGATTGTTTTGGGTGGTTCCATATTAATCCCGATTGCAATTGGCTACTTTGGTATCGATAAGGTGGTGGAGATAACCAAGTCTGGCGGATTAGGGTTGGCGTTCCAATCGCTACCATTTCTCTTTACAAAATGGGGGCCGGTGCTATCCTTTTTGGGGGGAGCTCTCTTTTTTGGGCTGCTATTCTTTGCAGGAATCACCTCTACCTTGGCTATGGGGACTTCGATAATCAATTTTTTGAGAGATGAATTCAAGGTTGCCCAGCGTAATGCTGCGCTTATTCTTGGTGCTACCGTTCTTACGTTAGGTTTGCCAACCATTTTTTTCTTTCAGGATGGGGTATTTGGAGAGTACGACTACTGGGGCGGAACAATAGCGTTGGTAATTTTTGGGATGCTGGAGTCTATTCTGTTTGCCTGGGTGTTTGGGCTTAAGCGTGGGTGGGCCGAGATAACCGAAGGTGCCGATGTGCAGCTTCCGCGCGTATTTATTCCCATAATAAAGTATGTAACGCCTGTAATGCTGATAATTATCTTTGTAGGCGCGGCCATTCGTCCGGCTAACGACGATTGGTCGTTAAAAAATATTGGAAGTTGGGAGCTGCATGGCGAAAGTATTATAGGAAAGATTATTCATAAAGGGATTGGCCCCAACAACCGCTATTTCGATGATGCTTTTTATGCCGAAGCGGCAGGTGTTGTAGAGGGAGTGTCGAGTAAAGGAGCCCACCAGGTGCTAAGCATTAGGGGAGACAGCGGTGTTACGGCCTATCAGATGAAGCCGGGGTATCATCTTACCGTAAAAGAGGGCGATCGGGTGGATGTTGGTTCCCCAATTTTCCGTGGAAATGTTGTTAATCGGGTGTTTTTTATTGATATGACGCGTGTGCTACTTCTGCTGATATTTGTTGGCTCGACGGTGCTTGTATACGTTGCCTATCGTCGTCGAATTAAAGAAAAACGTTTAGTATGAATGGAGCTGCACTAGTTTTGATGGGCGTAGTTTGGAGTGTTGTAACGCTTCTTATGGTATACTTTATGTACAAGGTGCTACGTCCTGGTAAAAAGAGAAAAAAATAGGTTGGGTAGAATGAATATTGTGGCGCTACCGGCTTGCATAAGTTGTGGCTGCCTGCGGTTTTTATCCATCTCTACTGTTTTGCCGAGCTGTTGCAGACGTTAGCATTTTGATACAGTAGGGTTGTAAGCTGTTTTTGCGTACCTTTGTCGCAAATTTTACTGGTACATCCACTATGAGCAATCAAAAGAAGCAACCTGCGAAGGAGCGAGAAACGAAATCTACCATTCAAACCTATACGGTAAAGAATCCTACCACGGTACTTGCATTTATTCAGCAGGTTCACTCCGGGAAAAGTAGAAGCGCGATAAAATCAATGCTAAAACACCGTCAGGTGGCGGTAAATGATGTTACGGTAGCGGTGGATACCACTCCGCTAATGGAAGGAGATGTGCTTACTATCAATACAGGCAAAATGCCAGAACGGTTGGAGCATGATCTGCTGCGCATCGTTCATGAAGATGACTACATTATTGTTATAGATAAAAAGACAGGGCTACTTTCGGTAGGTACCGAACGCGAGCGCGAGCAAACTGCTTACGCCATTCTTAAGGAGCACGTAAAGCAGCTGAGCGAGCATAATAAAATATTCATACTTCACCGTCTGGATAGAGATACTTCGGGGGTGATGATGTTTGCCAAGAACAAGGAGGTGCAGGAGCAGATGCAGCGCAACTGGAACGATGTGGTTACCGACCGCCGTTACGTTGCTGTTGTGGCTGGAGATGTGCAGCGCAACGAAGGTGAAATTACAACTTGGTTGAAGGAGGGTGGTGCCTTTTCTACCATTTCGAGCGTTGTAGCCAATGGAGGGCAGCGTTCTACAACTCGCTATCGCGTTTTGAGGCGTGCTCCTGGTTTTACGATGGTGGAGTGTACGCTAGATTCTGGTCGTAAAAATCAGATTCGTGTGCACATGAAGGATTTGGGGCATAGCATTGTGGGTGATAAGAAGTATGGTGGCATAAAAAGTCCATTTGGAAGGCTTGCACTTCATGCTCATATTTTAGAATTTGTTCATCCAGTAACGGGGAAGGTGCTTCGATTCGAGTCTAATATACCTAAACCATTTTTCACCGTATTTTAGCATACTTTTGATACGTATATATTTAAAAAAGGCCGCCTATAAGGCGGCTTTTTTATTTGAGTTCTACTATTTTTTTCCTAGGAACGTTTTTGTGTACTTCTACGTATTTACGTTATAGGGTCTCCTTTACCAGTATAAATTTGGAGTTGTCGCTGCTGCTCATTTTTTTATGAAAATGGTATAGCTCGTTGTATTTCGTAGCAGGGTAGGTTCCCTCAAATAGCTCCACTATCTTGGTTATGACAACAGATCCATTAACCTCTTTCGCGCTGCACTCATATTTTCCAAAGTCGGTATCCATTTTTTGACTTTGAGGTAATGCCTCCACCTTGTATCCTGCCGGAATTTTGTAGGTGATGGTGTCCACATCTCGGTAGCTTGCGCGCTTTACAATTTCCGATTTTCGTTTATCTAGCTTGGTTAGTAAACTTTGCCTTTCGAGAGGAATTGTTGGTACAAATAGTCGTTTGCCTACCTGTGAGGCAAACATAGTGGCTGATATGTCGTACGATTCCTCCATTTTCTGATCGGGCGTGTTATGGTTCTTAAGGGTAATATTGGTAAGTACCGGATTTGAAAAAGGCAGCGAGTTGAGTATGTATTTGCGTTGATCTTCTTGGTTTATCTGCGATAGCGCTAATGGAATTTCCGCTTGCTCATTTTTATATACGGTTTTTATGCTGCCGGTTATATTGCCAGTTTCAGTTAATGTTAGCATAGTATTTCTGACCTGTAAGTTTTCAGAGCTGGGGTGCTTTGGTGTTTTTGCCATTTTCCCGCCTTCTGGGCCAAATATCAAAACTTTACGATTGGAGTCGTGGCTAGATAGGTAGCCTGTGCTGTAGGTTGGGTTGGTGCATTCTAGCCATAGCGAATCTTTGCCGTTGGGGATGCAAAGAAAAACATGGTTAAAACGGCTTTTGGTGAAATTTTCGTCGACATATTCATTGCCACTAGTGCTAACCAATGCGGGGTAGCTGGTTACACCTGCAGCCTTAAATAGCGTATATGCAAAATTGGTGAGCGCCTTACAGTCTCCGTAACCGGTTTTTTCGACCATGCTTGCTTTAAATGGCTGAAATCCTCCAACTCCTAAGTTAATATTTACGTAACGAGTGTTTTCTTTAAGATAAAGGCGAACGGCATCAGCTATCTCTTGCATTGTTTTTCCTTTAAGTGCTCCAAATTTTGCATTTAAGGCTGGCGAAATATCATCGCGATTGCTCCACAGGGTATGCATGCTAGCACCAAACTCGTTCCAGTTCGATTGTTTTCCTTGGAATCCATCATAGTTGATGATATCTATACCGATATTAATGGCTGGAACTTTAAAAAGAAGGGGATGAGAAAGAGGTTCTTCCTTTATTGCTTTTAAATTACTAATGCTGTACGATAGATTTTTCTTTCCGTCTGCCTCCTTTTGTTGTATGCTGCCAATAAGGTTACTTGTTTTGGTTCTTAGGTTTAATTCGGAAGGATATGTTATTTGGATGGATGTGTTTTGTACCGCTCTTTCGTAGTCATTTAAAGCAACCCATACAGGCATGATAAATATGCTGTTTTCTGTTTCTGTCCATTCGTATTCTACTGTGTAGGGGTATGAAGGGTATTCGAGATCGTAGTATTTGCGTCTTGTATCTTCGAAAAGGGTAGATTGCGAGTTTACGCTAATATCCCCCAGGTCTGATTCCTTTATTTTTTTTACACGCTCACCCGAAGGGTTGTATATGCATCCTTTAAAATTACTAATGGAGCTTAGCTTGTCGTAGACTCTGGAAAATGAAGCCTCTTCTTTGGCTCGCTCATTTAGTATCGTTATTGCTAAATGGTATTTGGTAACCATTTTTTTTTCGGATGCTATGTTGATTTGCATGTCATCCAATCTAATAACAGCATCAGCATTTTCGAGCAAAGAGTCGGGGATGTTTTTTACAGGATAGCCATTTTGGCTGTAGGCGCATGCAAAACTTAGCGCTAGCAGTAGCGTGAAAAAGTATTTCATAAGATCTTATAAGAGAATTAGGGCTGCCTAAATAGAGTATTAGGCAGCCTTTGATATTAGATTTTCTTTAGAACAATTTGTTCAGCCTGTTTTTGGACTACAAGGTTATATATTTCCTTAAGCTCTTCGTATTCGGTTGATATAAATATAGGCTTATTGATGTTTAGCATAAACGATACGTTGACCTGGTTTTCTGTTTTGGTATAGCTTACAATTAAGGTTGCGCTTTTGTCAGAGGTTCCTACAGCAATATTCTGTGGAATTTCTTCTACCGTATATCCTTCGGGTATCGAGATGCTGGATATGTAACGTTCTTGTGTTGGGTAGCCGAAGTTAATTGGGTAGGTTCGCTTTTCTAACTTGAATGGACTATTGGTATACTTGTCCCAAATAAATGGGGTTATGAATATATTCTTATCAGTTACTGCTGCCTTTGATGGAATGCTGTACTGGAATTTGATAGCCACAGGCTTGTTTAAGTTCGTTAGAAGGTTTTCTACATTGATGCTGTCTACAGTTGCATCTCCAAGCTTAGATATTAGCGTCTTCTTTAGCTCATCATCCTTCATTATTCTGTATTTATCTCGAGCATAGAGAGCATCATTATCGCTGCTGTTTGATGAAATTTTTCCTGAAACGGTGCCGTCGGTTCCAACTGTAATGAAAACAAAGTGGTTTTCTTTAGAAGGAGCGGTAGGTGTTAGTTCTACCCATTCGTGAAGATTCTTGTCAATTATAAAGCCTTTGTCGTTTAAGCATTGAAAGGGTATTATTCCGGGTATACTTACCGGGCTAGTGGCGTCAAGTAGTATTTCTTTTTCGTTAACATAAGCAACTCCAATAACGTAGTTCATTTTATTTGTAGAAGGATTTCCGAAGGTGAGTAGCCCGTTTGATCTGGTGCTAATACCGACAGGGTAGGCTTGTAATCCAGCTTCTTGTAACATAGCAACAAGAAGTAAGTTGATTTCGGCACTATTCCCAATACCCGCTTTATAGGCTTTTTTGATACCATCTTTAGTCCATTTTGAGTTAATGTCGTTCCACTTTATTTTGCTTTTTACAAGGTTGAAGATGCTGTTTAGTTTCTGAGTGGCAGAGGTATCTGTTTTGATTGCAGCAGCAAGGTCTTCCTTGAAAAATCCGCGAGTTTTTAGTTGTCCTCCGAAATCTTCATTGTCGAGCATATTCTCTGCAATCTTAGGCCATGTTGTATTGTAGTTCTCGTACTTGGAGCCAGGAACTTCAAACGAGCTAATCTCGTAGGTTACCATCGATAGGTAGTTGCGAACGCAATCGATGTTGGATTCCGTCTTAAATGCAGGTACATTTTCCATTACAAAATGGTCGGTGTAATCACTATACATCAAGGAGTTTCCGTTTATGCTTATTGATTTTGATTGCGTTGTCTTTTCGATAGTTTTAAAAGGTTCGTATCCTTTGGTGTGCTTATTAAACTTAAAATATTCGGGAATACTAACGGTGTATTCGCTCCAGCATGTGGGGATATTATCTTGAAAGGCCCAATCATTAATATTCATGTTATAGCCTGATTCGATTTCAATCTCGTATTCGATAATGGAACCTTCTTTTACATTGGGGAATGCAAATTTTGTTGCGGTAACTCTGTCCGTAACTTTTTCTTTGAATATTTGATTCTTGTCAAGTTTCGTTTTTACAGCAGTCCCGTTCTCAACGTTATAGGTGAAGGCCTTGAAGGAAGTTATCTTTTCACTGTTTTCGTTAGTTCCTCCGTAGGTGTTTATCTTTATATTCGCTTCGTCTAACCCTTCCTTTTTCAATATTTTAATTCGCTTATGTTCTTTAAATACAACTCTAAAAGAATAGGTGAGATTAGAAAAATCGTAGTATGTTTCTCCTTTGTCAAACAAAACAACTGCAGCAGCGCTAGAATCTTTGGAGTAAACCTTTAGATCCAATTCTGCAGGTGTTATTTTTCCGAATTTTTGAGGAATCTGAGCCTGAACGAGGAGAGGGAATAGAAAGACAGAAAAAAGCAGATTAATTTTATGCATAGAATTAAATTAAATAGTAAAGTGCAAATATATTTATTTGTTAATAAAGGTAAAAACAACGATCGCTTTTTATTCATAGAAAATTAAATAGATGACTTGCAGATCGTGAGTGTTTTTAATCTTTAGCTTAACAGGAGAATAATTGACTTTTATTTGGTCTTACTTTGCTTGTACACCTTAAATTAAAGTACCAACCCATGAGTGTACCTTTTGAAATTACGATGGATCAATTCCTTCGGATATTTGTAACGATACTAGCATTGGTAAATCCGTTTCAGAAAATATTTATAATGCTAACATTGGAAAAGCAGCTTAAAGATAGCGATTTAAGATACGTTGCTCTTAAATCTAACTTTGTAGCGCTAATAATTCTTATTTCCTTTTTGGCAGTTGGTAATGCAATATTTAATTATGTTTTTAACATTAGCCTATATGCTTTTAGAATAACCTGTGGTTTTGTTTTACTCTATAATGGTTTTATAGCGCTGCAAAGTGGTGTTCTTATCAAAATTGATCCTAGAACTAAGCTTAACGATGTTGCTGCAGTTCCTATTGCAATGCCGATGATTGCAGGGCCAGGAGCGATTACGGCTGCAGTTACTTTTCCTCAGCAGGATGGTGTTGTGGTGACAATTGTGGCAATACTGGCTGTGCTAGCAGTAAACGCATTTATAATGGTTTATTCAAAAGTTTTGGGTGGATTTCTTAACCGCTATAACTTGTTATCTCCGTTAATTCGCATTTTAGGATTAATAATTGCGACAGTTGGGATGCAGATGTGTTTCAATGGGATTCGGGAGTTTGTTGGTATTCTTTCTAACTAGCGTCTTTAGGTACTAGAGGAAATAGTTTTTAAGGATTCATCTTATCATAATTTGCGATTCTTGAAAAGATGTTACTTTTGCCCAAAATGTTTTAATCGTTGTAATCAGGCTGCCATGAAAAGATCTTCTCTTCTTTTTGCATTAATTTTCACAATGCCATTTTTCGTAAGTGCAAACTTTTTAAAAATTGGAGGTGCCGTTTTATCAGAGGGTAAAGGAATTGCTAATGTAGTGGTTACAGATGGCAGTACTGTTGTGAAGACGGATGAAAAAGGACGGTATTCTTTAAATCTGAATCCATCTGCAAAATATGTGTATGTAAGTTCTCCTGCAGGTTATGAGGTTGCTACGGTTAACTCTGTTCCATTGTTTTTTGTGAAAGTCGACAGCTTAAAATCCGAAAGGGTCGATTTTATGCTAAAGAAAAGCCATGCGGATGATGTTAATCACAATATGATATTTTGGGCTGATCCGCAGGTGAAAAAAGCAAGTGATGTGGAGAAGTTGAAGGAGGCTGCGCGAGATTTGAAGTCTTTTGTTGAGGTTAACAAGCCTATTCCTCATGTTGCTATTGGTTGTGGCGATATCGTATTTGACAGGTTAAATCTTTTCAAAGATCACAATGACGTTGTAGAGACTGTAGGCATTCCTTTTTATGAGGCTGTAGGAAATCATGATATGGACTATAATAATCGGTCGAATGATGGCTCTAAAAAGAGTTTTGAGAAGGTTTATGGTCCTAGTTACTACTCCTTCAATAAGGGGAAAGTTCATTATGTAGTGCTTGATAATGTTTTTTACCTAGGTCGAGATTTTTACTACATAGGATATCTTGAAGAAAAGCAGCTTGCATGGTTAAAGCAAGATTTATCTTTCATTCCAAAGGGGAGTACGATTGTAGTAACGTTGCATATTCCAACAGCATTAGATTCAAGCGATATTGCCAAGTTTAATTTTGAGAATATTAGTAAGTCTCAGACAAATAAGGAGGCTTTATACGAGCTGCTTGATGGGTATAATGCTCATATCGTTTCGGGACACATGCACAATACGTACAATGTAGATATTCGCAAGAATATTAGGGAGCATATTCTTTCATCGGTTTGTGGATCATGGTGGTATGGTAATGTTGCGCAAGATGGTACGCCTCAAGGTTATGGTGTGTTTGAAGTGCGCGGAGATAGCTTAACATGGTATTTTAAAAGCATTGGCTACGATAAATTTTACCAGCTACGATATTACCCATTGGGGGCCAACAAAGAGTTACCCAATTTTGTTACTGCCAATGTTTGGAACTGGTCGAGTAAATGGAAGGTGTATTGGTATGAAGATGATGTAAAAATGGGTGAGATGGAGCGTTATACAGGTTTTGATCCAGAAACATTATCGTCTTACGCCAATCCCTCAAATACTGTTCCTAAGTGGGTAAAACCAATGGCGACAAGCCATCTGTTTAGGGCACAACCGAAATCGAAAATCTCTAATATTAAAATAGAGGCTATTGATGAATTTGGGAGAAGCTACTGGAGCCGGTAGTTCTTATTAAACGAGCATTTGTTGATATTAATGACTGAAAGAGAGCATATAGAGAATATGAAGCAAGGATCGCAGGCCGACTTTAATTGGCTTTACGATCGTTATGCTGATCATCTTTACGGGTTTACCTTGAAGATGTCTCGCTCTGTGGTTGTTGCCGAGGAGATCGTACAAGATGCTTTTCTTACCGTATGGCAAAAACGGGAGCAGATTAACCCTGATTATTCGTTCAAAGCGTTTTTGTTTACCGTAGCAAAGAATAAAATTTTAAATCTTTTTAGGTCTCAAGTTCGTCTGCTCGAATTTGAAGACTTTGTAATCCATTCCAACAGCATTGATTTGTCAACCAATGCTGTTGAAGAGAAAATTAGCTACGACGAATTTGTTGATATGCTAAAGGTTGCTAAGGATGTTTTGCCTCCTAGGCAGCTCGAAATATTTGAATTGAGTAAAGAGTTGGATATGTCCAACAAGGAAATCGCCGAAAAGCTACAGATTAGCGAACAAACGGTGAAAAATCAGCTGACATCTGCCCTAAAATTACTGAAAGATAGGCTTTCTGCAGCCCAATTCTTGATGCTGCTTTTCTTGTAGAGGGCTGTTTGCGGTTCTTAAATTCTACGTTGGATTTCAACTCTTAATTTCTAAAATCATTTTAAGTTTTGGCTATGGCCATTATTTCCTGAACTGTATCTGCTTGAGATATAGCAGTAAAATTCGGTATGCGTAAAATGTACTAGTTAATGTTATAAAAAAACAAAAAACGACTAGTACGAAATTTCTGTTTTGGTGTATTAATAGTAACAAAAGAAAAGTATGGCTCAGGTACAACTACGAAAGCTGCTAGAAAAGTTCTTTACGTCAAACATCACGAAAACGCAGTTTGACGATTTGAAGAATATGACGAATAATTTATCAGACAGTGATTTGTCTGATGGGCTGGAGTGTGCTTGGAATACAACGGACTATTCCAACTCTATGCCAATATTCGCCAAACAGCGAATAAGGGAGGAGCTAGAGCAAAAGATATATAAGGAAAAAGTACGGCAGTTTGCTGTTAAGTTTATGAAAGTTGCAGCAGCCGTTTCCATTCCAATTTTACTGGCTTCTACCATTTACCTTTTTGCCGATCGTAGAGCCATTTTGAATCAACAAGCTGACCTGTTAAATATCTCCGTATCAAAAGGGGAGAGGGCAACTGTAAACTTGCCTGATGGATCGACCGTGACTTTAAATTCAGATAGTAAACTTTACTATCCCTCTAATTTTAACTCGAAAGATCGTTGGATTAGGCTTGAAGGAGAAGGGTTCTTTCAGGTTAAGAAGTGTCACGGTCGCTCTTTTACCGTACGTACGAACAAGATGGATGTAAGCGTACTTGGTACAGCATTTAATGTTTCAGCATATGTTGATGCTCCAACGACATCGGTGGTGCTTGTACATGGTTCTGTAAGAGCAACGGCTAAAGGAGAAGCGGGTGTTCTTATTAAGCCAAACCAGAAGTTTGAAGTGGAGAACAGGAGCGGTAACGTAAAAATTAGTGAGGTGGATACTTATAACTATACCTGCTGGCGTGACGGTATTCTCAATTTTGAAAGTGAGCCGATTGTAGATGTTCTTGATAAGCTGTCGAAGCAGTTTGATGTTAAAATAGAGTACAGCTCTAAGGCCTTTGAGAACGATAGGCTTACCGGAAAACTTGATTTAAATGACGGTATTGAAAATGCACTTCGCGTGGTATCGTTAACATCTCCTTTGAAATTTGTAAAGCATAAAAACACAATTGTAATAACCCCTCTGCATTAGCCGAGTGGTACAAAGATAAACTAGCTGATCAACTAGACGGATTAACATTATTACCTAAAACAAGATTTAAATGATGAACTGTAGAAACAGCAGTTTTAAGTCATTGCTGAATAAACGAATCTTCGGGGCATGCCTTGTAATGACCTTGCTGCTTTCCAATAATTTGGAGGGTTTAGCAGCAGGAGGTAACGCTCAGGACACAAAAATCACCTTGTCTGTTAAGGATAGGAGTATTAAGGATGTATTTGGTGAGATAGAAAGGAAATCAAATTATGTTGTTGTTTTTAACAACGAAGCTATCAATCCAAATCTAAAGGTGACAGCCGATTTTCGTGATGCCAGCATTGAGGAGGTTCTCAAGAAAGTGCTTGCAGGAACTTCCTCTTCATTCGAAGTAAAAGGAAGGCAAATTGTGATTTTTTTGCAAAACGAAGCCGCAAAAGGAGCTGAAAAACAAGTCCAAAGCGGTAAAATAATCGGTAGGGTTGTTGACGAAAACAAGCAACCTCTTATTGGTGTAAGTATTCAGGTTAAGGGAACCAATGTTGGTGCAACAACCGATCTTGATGGAAACTTCACCATTAATACTACTGCAAATCAGCCTACCTTAGTTTTTTCATATGTTGGATTTGAGAGAGCAGAACTTGTTGCCAGCCAGCGTAACCTATCAGTGACCTTAAAGAGCGAATCTAAAAACCTTAATGAGGTTGTCGTTATAGGATATGGTACTGTTAGAAAGCGTGATGTAACAGGTGCTGTAACTGCTGTTAAGGAAAAGGATTTTAATGTAGGTGTTGTTACTGCTCCTACTCAAATGCTTCAAGGTAGAGTTGCTGGTGTAAACATTACCTCTAATGGTGGAGAACCTGGCGCAGGAACAACCGTTCGTGTTCGTGGATCTAACTCTATTCGTTCTGGACAAGATCCTCTTTATGTAATTGATGGGGTGCCATTGGATATCACCGACGATCAGCCAAAGGGGGCAAGCATTGGTGGCGTTGGCGAGTCTTCTAAGAAGAATCCGCTCAACTTTTTGAATCCAGACGATATTGAATCGATTGATGTGCTTAAAGATGCTTCTGCCACAGCAATCTATGGTTCTCGTGGTGCAAATGGTGTAATTATAGTAACTACTAAGAAAGGTAAGGATGGAAAAGGTAAAGCATCTTACTCTGGCTACGGTGGAGTTTCCTACCTCCCAAGTAAGTATCCAGTACTTTCTGCTAACGAGTATCGCGATTTTTTAACTTCTAAAGGGGTGGCTCTTAATGACGGCAAAGCTGATACCGATTGGCAAGATCAAATTTTCAGAACGGCTTACACTCAAAGCCATAGCTTATCGTATGGCGGAGGAAATGGGAAGAACACCTATCGTGCTTCTGTTAGTTACCTTAATCAGGATGGTATTATAAAAAAGACTGGAGTAGAAAAATACACAGGACGTTTTAATGTATCGCAAAAGGTTTTCAATGACAAATTGCTTTTAGAGGGGAGTTTAACGGCTTCTCGTAACAAAGATCAACGTGCACCTATTGGTGAAAGTGGAGGTTATGAAGGAGATCTTTTGCTATCGGCTCTAAAAATGAATCCAACCTTGCCGGTGTACAATCCAGATGGAACCTACAATCAGCCAAGTAAGGATGTTCGAAATGCACTTGCAATGATTCAGCTGACGAATGACAGAACCCAGTCTGATAGAATTCTTGCCAATATTGCAGCAACTTACACGATTATTGATGGACTTACCTATAAGGTAAACTACGCAATTGATAATGCTCGTGCTGTTCGCAAGGTTACTCAGCAAAAGGAGTTGGTTTACTTAACAAATAAAGGTACTGCTGATATTCATAATGTAGAGAAGGATAACTATCTTATTGAAAATTATTTTAACTACAATTTTTCGTTTACTGAGCGTCATAGCTTTAATGTAATGGTTGGTCATTCGTACCAAAAGTTTGATGGTTACAACTATGGTATTTCTGTTGATGGATTTTCAGTGGATAATATTGATTACCTGAATGAATTGGCATTTGGTAACTATAATCAGGCAAAGGTTTATTCTGATATCTACAGAAATGAGTTGCAGTCGTTTTTTGGTAGAGCTAACTACAACCTCGACAACAAGTATCTATTTACAGTAAACTTCAGAACGGATGGTTCTACAAAGTTTGGTAAAAATAATAAGTACGGATATTTTCCTTCTGCAGCTTTCGGTTGGAAGATGGACGAGGAGGATTTTATTAAGAGCATTAAAGCTATCTCAAGCTTAAAAATGCGTTTAAGTTGGGGGATAACAGGAAACCAGGAAATTCCGAATAAAATATCCCAACTAGTTTTAGGTAATACAGGTGGTGCAAGCCTTGATGGCGGTAGTACTGTAACGCCAGGTATAACTCTTACTCGGACTCCTAATCCTGAGATTAAGTGGGAAAAAACGGAGCAAATAAACTGGGGGCTAGATTTTGGTCTTTTTAATGGACGATTATCAGGAAGCATTGATCTATTTAGTAAAACAACTAAAGATGTACTGCTTGAGGTGTATGCCGTTTCTCCAGCACCTACCGTGAAGGTTTGGTCGAATGTTAAGGATATGAAGATCATTAATAAGGGTATAGAAGCCTCTCTTAGTGGAATTATTATTAACAAGAAGGATCTAACTTGGTCGGCAGGCATAAACTTTTCTAAGATTAGTAATGAGGTTAAGAAACTTCCAATGTCGTTTATAACAACAGGTAGCCCTAGTGGCCCAGGTATTACAGGTTTCTCGTCTCAAATAATAAAGAGTGGTTATCCAATCGGGACTTTCTGGGGGTATAAGTTTCTTGGATTTGATGCCAACGGTAAAAGCATTTTCAAAACAGATGACAAAGGAAATCCTGTTAGTGAATGTATTGGTAATGCACAACCAGATTTTACATTGAACTTTAACACCACTGTTAACTGGAAAGGTTTTGACTTAGGTATGTTTTTTACAGGGGTGTTTGGTAACGATATATACAACAACCTAGCTAACATAATGGATGGGCTTACACAAGTATCTGGAGGTTGGAATACAACTAGGGATGCCAGAAATCTTTCTGAAGCATTTAATAATCGCTTAGACTATTCAAGCCGGTTTATTGAGGATGGTTCATATTTACGTTTGTCGAGCGCAACTATTGGTTATACCTTTAAATTGAAGAGCAAGTATATTAGTAAACTTCGTGTTTACGGAACTGGGAATAACCTATTTGTAATAACTAAATATTCTGGATTCGATCCCGAAGTAAATACAACAAGAGTTTCTAGTGGAGTTCCTGCATTAGGTATTGGCTGGACAAACTATCCAATGGCTCGTACTTTTAGTGCTGGTGTCAGTCTCGATTTCTAAAATTCAAAAAGTAAGTAAATGAGAAATAGATATATATTACTTCTCCTTGCTGCATTAATGTTTGCATCATGCTCTGATTTAAAGGAGGAGATTCTCGATGAGCAAAATGGCTCTGATATTGTTGCCAATGAGAAAAATGTAGGTATGATTGTAGCTCCTTCGTACGCTTACCTTCGCGATCTACAAAGCCGTACCGGTGTTTGGTATGGAATCGAAACTTCTACTGATGAAGTAGCACTGCCTACTCGTGGGGCAGCTTGGAATAATCCAGATTACCGTTCTTTATTTTCGCATGATTATGATCCCTTGAATAGCTATTTAAGAAACACTTGGAATAGCTTCATGATTGGCTTGACTAAGTGTAATGTATCTCTTCAAAATTTAGAGAAACTTCCACAGACAGATTTGGTAAAAACATATATTGCAGAAGTTCGCTTCATTCGAGCATTATGCATGTATCAGCTAAATGACCTGTTCGGAAAATTCCCTTTTCGAGAGTCAACTGAATTTGACTATTCTAAATCGCCTAAAATTTTATCGCGAGTTGAGGCTGTTGATCGCATTGAAAAGGAACTGAAAGAGATTATTCCAACATTGAAGATGAAGGGAGAAGTGCCTTATGGAAGGATTACTAGAGCTGCGGCTCAGCTGCTACTTGCTAAGTTGTATTTAAACAATCAAGTTTATACTGGAACAGCACCTACTTTTGCTGATGGAGCTGCAAAATGGCAGCAGGTTATTGATCTCTGCAATGAAATTGAAAAATCAGGTAAGTATGTGCTTGCTGATGATTACTGGAAATTATATTTGTCTGATAATGCAGCGTATTCTAACCAAACAGAAACAATTCTTCCTGTAATATATAATTCAGCGGCAGGCATTGGTGGTACATCTTGGGTAACTATGTCATTGAGCTATAACCAAACTTTTGGGGCATATACAAATAACTTGAATGGGTATTGTACTACGCCAACTTTTCTTGACACATGGGATCAGTCAGATCCTCGTTTTAAAGATGATAGATTGAAAAGCCAAACAGGTTTCAACTTGGGCTTTTTAGTTGGGCAGCAGTTTGATGTTAAAGGAAATCCAATACGTACAAGGACTCCTGACGATGGCCTTTTGATTTATACTAAAGAGTTTTCTTTGACTAATTCATCAGAAGGTGCAGGTGTTAGAGTTATAAAATATGCCCCAGATCCTAACACAACTTATCCAGGGTCTAGTGAGAATGATTTTCAATACTATCGTTATTCTGATGTTTATTTGATGCGAGCTGAAGCAAAGTTCCGCAGTGGGAATATTGATGGTGCTCTTGCTGATATTAATGAGTTACGAGGAAAAAGGAGAGTAAACTTGATTGATAAGGCTGATTTTTCGCTAACTAAGATTTACAACGAGCGTGGATTCGAATTCTATTGGGAAGGATCTCGTCGTAACGACATGGTTCGCTTTAACAAGTATTGCGAGCCCCGTTACGAAAAGCCTAAGGAAACACCAACCTACAAAATTCTGTTCCCAATTCCAACTTCGGCATTAGAGGCTAATCCTTTGCTAAAGCAAAATGAAGGATATGTTTCTCAATAGTAAAATATATATTAAAAAGGAAGAGGGGCAACCCTCTTTCTTTTTATAGAGTGGATCTAAGCAGAGGCGGATTAGCATGTGGGGCTATTGATGCCATTTGTTGAGTTTTCGTCTTTAGCATCCCTCTTTTATATGTGCTTATGTAAGAGAATATACGAATTGTGATACGCTATAAAACAATACGATGAAAGCAGTTAAACGTATTTTATTGGCTTCCACCGGCCTGCTGCTGGCGGTAGGCGCTTGGGGGCAAGGAGCATTCAAGCCTACTCCAAAGTGGCTCGATAAGGCTGCGTTTTACCAAATATATCCGCAGAGTTTTAAGGACTCCGATGGTGATGGAATTGGAGATATCAACGGAATTATACAGAAGTTAGACTACATAAAGTGGTTGGGTTGTAATGCTATTTGGATTAACCCCTGTTTTGAGTCTGCGTTTCAGGATGCAGGGTACGACGTAATCGATTTCTACAAGGTTGCCTCAAGATATGGCACTAACGAAGATATGCGAAGGCTTTTTAAGGAGGCTCATAGGCGTAACATGAAGGTTTGCCTCGACTTGGTTGCTGGTCACACCTCTATCGAATCGCCTTGGTTTAAGATGTCGCAGCAGCGCGAGCGTAACGAATATTCCGATAGGTATATTTGGACGCCCGACTCCACTATCAAGCCGGAGAAGTTTGTTACGGGTGTGTTTGAGCGTAACGGAACCTACATGAAGAACTTTTTTGACTGTCAGCCGGCGTTAAACTACGGCTACGGGCAGCCCGATCCGGCTAATGTGTGGGAACAACCAACGTCAGCCGAGGGCCCTCAGAAAACCAGAAAGGAGCTGATGAAAATCATGGACTACTGGATGGATTTGGGGTGCGATGGTTTTAGAGTCGACTTGGCCTCTTCGTTGGTAAAGAAAGACCCAAACCTTACCGAAACGTACAAGCTATGGGCCGAGGTGCGTAACCATTTTCAGAGTAAACATCCCAAGGGAGTGCTTATCGCCGAGTGGGGAAATCCTAAGCGTGCAATTAAAGCTGGGTTTATGGTCGACTTTATTATTCAGTTTGGTGGGAGCGGCTACAACGAACTTTTCTTTAACAAGGAGGGTGTATTTCGTAAGGATACATGCTACTTCGATTTGGCCGGAAATGGTTCGCCGATGAAGTATATTGCGAACATTCGCGCGCAGCTCGATTCGGTAGCCAACAACGGTTACGTTTGTATTCCTACCTCCAACCACGATTTCCAGCGGCCTCATTCGGGCGCGCGAAACACCACCGAGCAGCTGAAGTGCGTTATGGCATTTTTATTTACCCAGCCAGGCGTGCCGCTGGTGTACTACGGCGACGAGATTGGGATGCGCTACATCTCCAACCTGCCCAATAAGGAGGGGAGCGTGGTTAAGCGCGGAAATCGTGCCGGTTCCAGAACGCCAATGCAGTGGGATTTATCGTCAAATGCAGGTTTTTCGACGGCATTGCCCGAAAATATTTACTTGCCGGTAGATGCCGCAGCTACGCAAATAAATGTACAAAGCCAAATGGCCAACACCAAATCATTGCTGCATTTCACCAAGCAGCTGCTTGCGCTCCGGGCAAAGAGTAAGGCGTTATCGCATCGGGGCGAGATCAAATTCTACAATACCGAGGCAAAATCCTATCCGTTGGTGTACACCCGCCAGATGAACGGAGAGCGTTACCTTATTGTCATTAACCCTTCGGGGGCTAAGCAGCGAATGGAGGTGGAGCTTCCTTTGGTTGCTTCTGTAGTTAAGGAGCCTGTTTCCGAGGGGGTAGCCGTTGCGGTTGCAAATAGCCGGCTTACCATCGATTCGGAGCCAACATCTTATGGGGTGTTTAAGCTAAAATAGGTATCTTACGAGTATTTTATTAACCATTTATTATAGTCGGAAATGAGTCGCAAATTGCTGGCTTCACTAGTTGGATTATTTTTATTTTCGGGAGGATTGCACGCGCAAGACCCGTGGAAAGTAAAGGCCTCGAACATCGATAAGGGCAGCTACTACGGGGGTACGGTTGCCAACGGGATGGTTGGGGTCGTATCATCTCCCGAACCTCTAAAGGCTTCTAATATTATACTGGCAGGCACCTACGATCTTTACGGAAGAGGACGGGTTGATAACTTTTTGAATGGCTTCAACATGCTTAACATGCGGTTGGTGATTGATGGTTCTACGGTTACTAGCGCCAACATCAGCAATTTTGTGCAGGAGCTAGACATGAAGGGCGCCGTGCTAAAGTCTTCTTTTCAGTTTAAAGATCTTGCAAGGGTTACCTACTCGTACTTGGCGCTACGCCAGCTGCCTTTTTCGGTAATGCTCGACGTTACCGTGGAACCGTTGAAGGATGTTACCATCACGGCCGTGAACGTTACGGAGACACCAGATGGGCTTAATAGCAGCAAGTACTATTTTAACGAGATAAACCGTAAGCATGTGGGCATTGGGCTTATGACCTCTACCGCAAAGAGCCCTACCGGAAAGCTAACCATTGGCGCATGCTCCAGCTTTCTTTTCCCCGAAAAAAGGGGCGAAGAACCTAATATCTCTCACGATACGCCCAACACCAACTCGCATCAAATGCGCTTTAGCAAGCCGCTGAAGGCGGGGGTGCCCTATACGTTTTCGTTGGTAGGGTCTACCATCTCTTCGGCCTACCATCCCGATCCGTACAACGAGGTTGAGCGTCTGACCATTTTCGCTAGCCTCGAGGGGCGCGAGCGCCTGCTAAAGAGGCACGCTCTTGCATGGGAAAAGCTTTGGGAATCCGATATTACCGTCGAGGGCGATGCGCAGGTGCAGCAGGATATTCATAGCATGCTTTACCATGCCTACTCGTTTGTTCGCGAGGGGTCGGCGCTATCGATGTCTCCAATGGGATTGTCGGGCCTTGGCTACAACGGGCACATCTTTTGGGATGCCGACGTATGGGTATTTCCGGCGTTGCTGGTACTCCAACCCGAATTGGCAAAGTCGATGATCGATTACCGCTTTAATATGCTCGATGCAGCTAAGAAAAATGCCTTCGAGCACGGGTATAAGGGTGCAAAGTATCCTTGGGAGAGTTCCGACTCGGGCTTTGAGCAAACTCCGGTATGGGCTTTAACCGGACCGTTCGAGCATCATGTTACCGCATGTGTGGCCTTGGCTGCCTGGAACTACTTCTGCGTTACGCAGGACATGGAGTGGCTTAAAACAAAGGGATGGCCTATCCTTTCGGCCACCGCCGAATTTTGGGCAAGCCGTGTTGATAGACGCGCGGATGGTAAGTTCGACATAAAGAACGTGGTTGCCGCCGACGAATGGGCCGAAAATGTGGATAATAATGCATTTACTAACGCAGCCGCTAAGGCCAACTTTAGGAATGCTAACGCTGCTGCCAAGCTGCTAGGGTTAAAGGTGAATACCACCTGGGAAAATATGGCCAACAACTTGGTTATTGAGCGTTTTGCCGACGGTGTGATTCGCGAGCACGCCACCTACAACGGCGAGAAGATAAAGCAGGCCGATGTAAACCTGCTTGCCTATCCGTTGAGCGAGGTTACTGATGCCGCACAGATAAAAAAGGATTTGGAGTACTACGAGGTTAGAGTGCCAGAGCGCAATACGCCCGCCATGACGCAGGCCATTTTTGCGCTGCTTTACAGCCGAATTGGCAATGCCGACAAGGCGCAGCATTTCTTTCACGATGCCTACAAGCCAAACCTGCTTCCGCCTTTTAACGTAATCGCCGAAACAAAGGGGGGCGATAATCCCTACTTTGTAACAGGCGCCGGTGGCGCGTTACAGGCCGTTATGATGGGTTTTGGCGGGTTAGAAATTACCCCCAAAGGAATTGTACAGGTAGGTAGCGTACTCCCTAAGGGATGGAAGTCGCTTACCATTAAAGGCGTAGGGCTCGATAAGAAGACCTATACCAAAACGGCCAAGTAGATTCGATTTTCAAAATATGTATGGCTGCCTGTTTGGGCAGCCATTTTTTTTACATGGCTACAGCCAATACAATATTTTGGGAGGTTTTGAAGTTGCATTAACAGCTGCCTTTATTTCATGCTGTATGATACCAATTGTGGTTTTGCATATTTGTTCTAAGCATTGTTGGCTGGGGACGATATCGATTATGGATTGGCAGGCTACGCTGCTTTACTAGATGGCGCTGCAGGTAGAGTAGTCCAGAAGTTTAGGGTAATGCTTTTATGGATGACGATATCAATTGCAAAACCACCTAAGTCAATTGCAGAAGCGTCGAAGTTGATTGCAAAGCCGTTGAAGTCGATTGCAGAAGCGTCGAAGTCAATTGAAAGAGCGTCGACTGCAATTGTGGCAGTGTCGAAGTCGATTGAAAGCGTGCCGACTGCAATTGTGGCAGTGCCGAACTCAATTGCGAGAGTGTCGAAGTCAATTGAAAGAGCGTCGACTGTAATTGTGGCAGTGTCGAAGTCGGTTGAAAGAGTGTCGACTGCAATTGTGTCAGTGTCGAAGGCGATTGCAATCGTGTCGAAGCTCGTTGCAAAGCTGTCGAAGTCAATTGCAAGTCTATCGAAGGGAGCTGCAAGAGCAACAATGCAAGCTGCAGCACTGCCGAAATCGGATGAAATGCTGCCGTATTTGGTTACATGCCGCTCAAGGTTTTTTGTACAATGGTTTCCTTTGCTTGTACGCCTATCATCCTTTTTCGATATAAATTTTACTCCGGTTACGCTATCCGCAGCTCTTTTTACCTCTTGCTGCAGGTGCCTTCCGCCATCATCATTCCCCTTTACGCTTCAGCTAATCCTGCTTGTTTAAGAGGCATGGCCGTTGGTGGTAATGTTGCTTCGGGGTGTAACAAATGGCCATCTGTTTCGTCATACCTTCAAATAACAGGTTAAAGATATGAAATTGGCAGTGTCGTTTGCGTTGTGCATGCTGTTGTCTGTAGGCCTATTCGCTCAGGCAAGTATAAAAAAGGAGAAGACGAAGGTGATGACTTTGGGGGTATTTCATTTCGACTATCCCAACTTGGATTATAAAAAGGTGAGCGATAAGGATAAGATATCGGTTTTAGACGAGCCTTTCCAGTCGGAGATCGTGGCTATTGCAAGGGCTATTGAGGAGTTTAAGCCAACCATTGTGGTTGTTGAGTGCGAGCCAAAGCACCAGCGCCGAATCGATTCGTTGTATACCGAGTATGCGCAGGGGCGTTTTATGTTGAAGAAGAATGAGATTTACCAGCTGGGGTTTCGGATTGCAAAGGATAGAGGCCTGGCAAAGGTGCATTGCGTCGACGACTTTGGAAATCGATTTGCGAGCTTGGAGCAGATGCTTGCCGATAGCGTAAGGGAGGCTCGTTTTTGGAAGTACTACGAATATATCAACGATTCGTTGTACCGAGACGAGCCGGAAGAGGGGCGTGTGAGTAGCATTGTCGATGCATTTTTGAAGGCAAACGATCCGGATAGAGTTAAGCGCGACTTGGGGGGATACCTTCAGGGCCCGTTTAGCTACGAGGAGCAACCCGGCGATTTTATGGGCGTTGATTTTGAAACGGGGAGGTGGTTTAACCGAAATCTTCGAATATACCGCAACATCCAGCGAGTTCCGCACACGTCGAAGGATCGAATTTTGGTGATATTTGGCTCTGGCCATCTAAATCTACTCAACCCATTCATCGACGCCTCGCGCGAATTTGAGCTGGTATCGTCTTACCCTTACTTGAGAAAGGCTAAAAACCTGAAAAGGTAGCTAGCATATTGTACGAAAGCGGATGTTTTGTAGGGGCGTAGGTTTTACGCCCCTTTTTGTTGGTGTGCATGGTTGGCGGGGTGCTTCGATGCCGTGCTGGTTGGCTTCGTTTAAGGGGTACGCGCGTTTGCGGCATCGGTTGATGCGGTTTGCCTTATAATAAGGTATGCCGGGCTGGCCTACTTAAAGTCTATGAGCATCATGGTGCGGTCGTCGTTAAACGCCTCTATGCTGTTGTTGCTAACAATTGCCTGCTCAAACTTTTTCATGCTGGTTATCCCCCTGTTAAGCGGCATTTCTAGCGTTGCCGATATCTTCTCGATGCCAACAAACCTGTCTTTTACGGTGTCGTAAGCCTCGGTGTAGCCGTCGGTAAAGAGCATAATCTTATCGCCTGCGCTGTAGGATACGTCAACCGAGGTGTACTTCTCGTTTTCCACAATGCCCAGTATCTTGCCCGTTACGGGGATTACGGAGTTCTTCTTTTCGCTGCTTTTATGTAGGATTGGGTAGATTGCGCCAGCGGCCGATATGCGCGCAATCTTTTTCTCGGGGATTATGAGCAGCGCAATTAGGGTGGTAAAGGCGTCCGAAAGCTGGATGTCCTTATATAGGAACTGGTTGATTTCGCTAACCAGCAGGCCTAGGTTGTTTCCAATCTCGAATTGGCGCTGCGCGGGAAAGACCTTGAGGCTTGCCCTTATGTAGGCCAGGTAGGCGTTGGCAAAAAACCAGGCTCCCCAGCGTTTGCCCATAACATCGCCCAAAAGTATGAGCGTATGGTTGTTGTTAAGCTTAACTATTTCGTAAAAGTCGCCGCCCGCTGGTTTGGTAAAGGGCTCGTACTTAATTTTTAGGTCGAAATCGGAGAACGACTCCTCGTACTCCGAGGCAAAGTGCACGGGTGAGGATTGTACCGCCTGCTTAATGGAGTTAACGTACTGATTTTTGAGGTTGATTTCCCTATTTACAAGGGCGTTAATTTGGCTTGTAATTATTTGCTGGTTTCTATGCTTTTGGATGATCCCAAATCCGCCCGATTCGATAAACTGCGCCTGCATTTTTTCGGTGGTTGTTCTCGATGCCAGCAGCCATATTGGCGTGTTAACCCCAATTTGATGGATTATCTTATGGATAGAGCTGGTAGCCCATGTCGCCGTACTGTCAATAAATACCATCCAGATGCTTCGGCTGTCAAATACCTCCTTTAGCTCGCAAAAGTTGGAGACGTTGTTTATAGATAGGTGCGTGTTGCTAATCTTTGCTCTGGCGTTGGGGGCCTTGCAGTACAGAATCTCTCCAATATCGGCGTTCAGGTTCTTTTGTACAATGCTTTTTTGGGCGGCATGGTTCTCGGCGATGCGGTTTAGCAGGCCTTTGATCTTTGTTTTAAAGATGGCATCGTTGATTGGCTTTATGACAACGTCGTCAGCGCCATCGTCAATACATTTGACGACGCTATCCTCGTTAATGGCGTTGGTGAGAAATATGAAGATGGAATCTTTCCCGTAGTGTAGCTTTCGAACTTCCTTAACCAGTGTTGCTCCATCAAGTAGCGGCAGAAATACTTCCGAAATGAACAGGTCGATGCTGTACTTGAGCGCAATTTCGAAGGCATCCATCCCGGTTGATGCCTTGTATATGTCGCATTGAATTGGTTCGAGAAGGTTCTCAAGGGCTTTTAGTTGCTCGTAATTGCTATCTACTAAGAGAACCTTTGGTCTCATTTTAATTGAAGATGTCACTTTTTTCCCTCATTATATTTAACAGCCTAACATGTAGCCTTCAAAACGCTACCGGTAAACCTTCGCGTTTTGGCTTTGCCACTCTTGCAATATTACGCCGACTCGGGTTAAAAAGTCAACTCCTTTTTAAAATATTTGCTATTTATTTGTTTTTGGTAGTTAAAACAAAAAAATCTTTGCTAAACAATGAAAAGAATTACCTTTGCCACGACACTCAAAACTGCATAAAAAGCTATGAAAAGTACAGCGTTTACTAATTTTCACATAGAATTAGGTGCTCGTATGGTTCCCTTTGCTGGGTATAACATGCCAATCGAGTATTTTGGTATCAATGAAGAGCACGTTACTGTTCGCGAAAAGGTTGGCGTTTTTGACGTAAGCCACATGGGTGAAGTTTGGGTTAAAGGTCCTAAAGCTTTCGATTTCGTACAGTATATTACCTCTAATGATGTTGCCGCTCTTTTTGACGGCAAGGTTCAGTACTCTTGCTTCCCTAATGGTAAGGGTGGAATTGTAGACGATCTTCTAGTTTATCGTGTAGATGCAGAAACCTACCTTCTTGTTATCAACGCCGCCAATATCGATAAGGATTGGAGCTGGATTGTTGAGCAAGGAAAGGGATTCGGATTTACACCTGGTAAGGAGATCTACAACGCCTCTGACGAGATTTGCCAGCTTGCCATTCAAGGTCCCCTTGCAATGCAGGTTGTTCAAAAAATCACCGAAGAGCAAATCACCGACATGGAATACTATACCTTCCGTAAGGTAAACATTGCCGGTATCAAGGATGCCATTCTATCTACAACCGGATATACAGGTTCGGGCGGCTGCGAAATTTACGTGGCAAATGAAGATGGCGAAAAGCTTTGGAAGGCCATTTTTGAAGCAGGTAAGGAAGAAGGAATCAGGGCTATTGGTCTTGGTGCTCGCGATACTTTGCGTCTAGAAATGGGATTCTGCCTATACGGAAATGATATCAACGATACCACTTCTCCTATTGAGGCTGGCCTTGGCTGGATTACAAAGTTTACCGATGAGAAGAACTTTATTGATAAGGAGCTTCTTCTTCAGCAAAAGAAGGAAGGCGTTAGCCGTAAGCTGGTAGGTTTCGAAATGGTTGATCGTGGTATTCCACGTCAGCACTACGAAATTTGCGACGCCGAGGGTAACGTAATCGGAGAGGTAACTTCAGGAACAATGTCTCCAATGCTTAAAATTGGCGTTGGTATGGGCTACGTTAAACCAGGATTTGCAAAGGTAGGCACAGAGATCTATCTTAGCATTCGCGGAAAGCTCATCAAGGCAAAGGTTGCCAAGCTGCCATTTTACAAGGGGTAATTAATCCTATAAATATGTAAAGGCGTGGGCTATGCTCGCGCCTTTTTTTTGAATTTTATGAAGATATCGATTTTAGGCAGTGGGAGTGAGGGGAATGCCACCTACATAGATTTGGCCGGCGTGCCCATTCTGGTTGATGCTGGGTTTAGTGGCAAAACGTTAATGGAGCGATTCCTTCAAATAGAGGTTGTTCCCAGCTGCTTAAAAGCTCTTTTGGTTACGCACGAGCACGTAGACCATATAAAAGGAGTGGGAATCATCTCCCGTAAGCTGAATCTCCCCATCTACATAACCCCCGAAAGCTACCGAGTTGCCCAACGCCAGCTTGGCAAAATAGCCGAAGGCAATCTTCGCTTTATCAGCGGCGATTTTTGGATAGATGGCAAGGTGCACGTTATTCCTTTTGATGTAAACCACGATGCTGCGCGCACTGTTGGCTTTCGGTTGGAAGGGGTAAATGGCAAAACGGTTGTTGTGACAACCGATGTGGGATCTGTAACAACCGATATCGCTCCCTTTTTCCGCAATGCTGACGTTATTGTTTTAGAATCGAACTACGATTTTGGCATGCTTCAAGCGTGCGACTATCCTTACGCCCTTAAGCAACGAATAAACAGCAGCCATGGGCATCTTTCTAACGAGGATTCGTGCAGAATGATTGGCGAGTTTTACCATTCCAACTTGAAGAAGGTGTATCTTGCCCATGTGAGCAAAAATAGCAACACCTACGAAATGGCTCTGAACACAACGCTCCAAGAGCTGAATGCGCGCTGTATTTCTCTTGATGTGGAGGTTGCGTATCAGCATCACCCAACGCCAATGTTCGAATTGTGAAAAAAATGTAAAGACTACAAAAATAAATACGAAAATATTATGTTTCCTAAATCGTACGAATTGACGGCTGTGGGTGTATTTTAATTAAAGTTTGGTCGATTTATTTGATATTTACTTTTAAAGTGTAATTTTGGCTGTTGAAAAATATTATATATCATAATGTCTGAAAATTGTGCTATTGATATTTTTTTTGCATTTTTACCTAGCTCAAAAGTCAGTTGAATTTAACTAACAAACGTTATGAAAAAGCATAATTTTAGTGCTGGTCCATGTATCCTAGCACCTCAAGTGATCGAAAATACAGCTAATGCTGTTCGTGATTTGAATGGAATTGGTCTATCTCTTATTGAGATTTCTCACCGTACAAAGTACTTTGAGCCAATTATCGAAGAAGCTCAAAAGAATTTTAAGGAGTTATTAGGTGCACCAGATAACTATCACGTGCTATTCCTTGGTGGTGGAGCTAGCCTTCAGTTCGCAATGGTACCTTTCAACCTTCTTGAAAAGAAGGCGGGTTACATTGAAACTGGTGTATGGGCAAAGAAAGCGCTAAAAGAGGCTAAGCTATTTGGTGAAGTAGAAGTGCTTGCTTCATCTGCAGACACTAACTTCAACTATTTCCCAAAGAACATCAACATCCCATCGGATCTTGACTACGTTCACATTACAACCAACAACACCATCTACGGTACCGAAATACATCATGACATTGACTCTCCTGTAACGCTAGTTGCAGATATGTCATCTGATATCATGAGCCGTCCTGTTGACGTTTCTAAGTATGGTATGATTTACGGTGGTGCTCAAAAGAACCTTGGACCTGCAGGGGTTACCTTCGTACTTATTCGCGAAGATATTCTTGGTAAGGTTACTCGTGCCATCCCAACTATGCTAGACTATAGAACGCACATTAAGGAAGGTTCTATGTTCAATACGCCTCCTGTATTTGCTATTTACGCCGTTAACGAAACTCTTAAGTGGGTTAAGGAAATGGGTGGTGTTGAAAAAATGTACGAGCTGAACAAAAAGAAGGCTCAACTTCTTTACGATGAAATCGATCGTAACACCATGTTTGTTGGTACAGCAGAAAAGGAAAGCCGTTCTTTAATGAACATTTGCTTTGTGCTAAACGAGCAGTATAAGGATAAGGAAGCAGCATTCCTAGAGTTTGCTAAGAGCAAAGGTATGGAAGGTTTGAAGGGACACCGTCTAGTTGGTGGTTTCCGTGCTTCTACCTACAATGCGCTTCCAATCGAAAGCGTTCAGGCTCTTGTAGACTGCATGCGCGAATTCGAAAAAATGAACGCTTAGTATTTATATACAATAGGGTTGGTTGCGTTCTGCAATCAACCTTTTTTATACCCAAATCGTTGTTTTTTAACTGATATTGCTATGGCTAAAGTATTGGTTGCTACAGAGAAACCTTTTGCAAAAGTTGCAGTTGAAGGTATCCAAAAGATCGTAGAAGAAGCTGGCTTTGAGTTTGCTCTTCTTGAAAAATATACTTCGGAAGAAGAATTTTTAAAGGCAGTTGCCGACGTTGATGCGCTTATCGTTCGCAGCGATAAGGTTACCAAAAACGTTGTTGAGGCTGCTAAAAACCTTAAGATAGTTGTTCGTGCTGGTGCTGGTTACGACAACCTAGACCTTGAGGCTTGCTCTGCAAAAGGGGTTGTTGCAATGAACACTCCTGGACAAAACTCTAACGCAGTTGCTGAGCTAGCTCTTGGTATGATGGTTTACATGGCTCGTAACTCTTTCCACGCTGGAACTGGTGCTGAACTTCGCGGTAAAAAGCTAGGTATCCATGCTTACGGTAACGTTGGCCGCTATGTAGCTACAATTGCTAAGGGATTTGGCATGGATGTTTACGCATTTGATCCATTTGTAACTGCCGAGGCAATGGAAAAAGAGGGGATCAAGGTTTGCCAATCTGTTGAGGAGCTATACTCAACTTGCAACTACGTATCGCTTCATATCCCAGCTAACGATAAGACAAAGAAATCGATCAACTTCGATCTACTTTCTAAAATGCCAAAGGGTGGCGTGCTTGTAAACACTGCACGTAAGGAGGTTATTGACGAAGAAGGTATGGTAAAAATAATGGAGTCTCGTCCAGACTTTAAGTACCTATCAGACATCGAACCTGCTAATGCTGCCGAGCTAAAAGAAAAGTTCGCCGACAGAGTATTCTTTACACCTAAAAAGATGGGTGCCGAGACTGCTGAGGCAAACATCAACGCTGGGCTTGCTGCTGCTCGTCAAATTGTTGGCTTTATCAACAATGGCGATAAAACTTTCCAAGTAAATAAGTAAGAACCATAAGGGTGTTGGAGATACTTCTTTTCGACAGCGCCCTTTTCCATAAAAACGTGTATCAACATGGTTAAGATTAAACCTTTTAAGGGCGTACGCCCACCAAAAGATATTGCTCACGAGGTAGCATCACGTCCTTACGACGTACTAAACTCAGTGGAGGCAAAGGCAGAAGCTGGCGAGAAGTCTCTTCTTCATATTATTAAGCCAGAGATCGATTTCGATCCGATTGCTGACGAACATTCTCAGGAAGTTTACGATAAGGCTGTTGAAAACTTCAAAAAGTGGCAGTCTAACGGATGGTTGAAGCAGGATTCTACCGAAAAGTACTACATCTACGCACAAACGATGGAAGGTCGTACCCAGTACGGATTAGTTGCTGCTTGCCACTTCGAAGATTACATGGAAGGCAAAATCAAGAAGCACGAGCTAACCCGTAAGGATAAGGAAGAGGATCGCATGATTCACGTTCGTATCCAAAATGCTAACGTTGAGCCCGTATTCTTTGCATATCCTGCAGTTAACGAAATCGACGAAATTGTAGCTAAGGTTGTTGCTGCTTCGGCTCCTGAATACGACTTTGTTGCTGCCGATGGTTTTGGCCACAAATTCTGGGTTGTTGAAGACGAGCAGCTAAATAAGCGCATCACCGAGATCTTTGCAGAAATCCCTGCCCTATATGTTGCCGACGGACACCATAGAACAGCTGCCGCTGCGCTAGTTGGTGGAGAGAAAAAGGCTGCCAACCCAAACCATACAGGCGAAGAGGAGTACAACTACTTCCTTGCTGTAATCTTCCCTGATAATCAGCTTAAGATTATTGACTACAACCGCGTTGTTAAGGATCTTAACGGTCTTACTAGCGCCGAGTTTATTGCTAAGCTAGGAGAAGATTTCGTGGTAGCGGAAAAAGGTACAGAAATTTTCAAACCAGAAAGCTTGCACAACTTCTCGATGTATATCGATGGCAAGTGGTACTCGCTAACTGCTAAGCCTGGTACTTACAACGACAACGATCCGATTGGCGTACTAGACGTAACCGTTCTTTCGAACCTAGTTCTTGACAAGGTTTTAGGAATTAAAGATTTAAGAACAGACAAGCGTATCGACTTTGTTGGCGGTATCCGCGGACTAGGCGAACTTCAAAAGCGTGTTGATAGCGGCGAAATGAAAGCTGCGTTTGCTCTTTATCCTGTTACCATGCAGCAGCTTATTAATATTTCCGATACCGGCAATATTATGCCTCCCAAAACAACTTGGTTCGAACCAAAGCTTCGTTCAGGACTTGTAATCCATAAGCTGGACTAACATATCAGGCAGGAGGGACTTTAGAGTCCCTCTTTTTTTATGCTTTTACGCCGCTTTAATTCTTTTAGGATGAAGCGTTTGTTAAACTTGACATTTAGCTGAGCTCCCGATTATCTTTTGCATATATTTGTAGTAGTTTAAAAACTAAAGCTATGAAACTGTTGGGCGCTTTTTTACTCTCTTCGCTGCTGCTTATTGGTTGCTCTGCCGATCCTGAAATCAGCAACTCCATAGAGGGAGGTTGGACGGTAAAGGTTACAAAGCTAAACGTAAAGCTGAATGAGGGAGAGCTCGCTGTTAAGAATGTTTCCCCAGCACCGGCTGTGGAGTCTCGCTATCTCGATCAGAAAGCTTTCGAAGAGGCATTGCTGTTGCTCTTAAACAGCTCGCGATGGGAGTTTTACTCCTTAAGCAGCTTTAAAATTACCTATCCAGCTGTTAAGCCAAACGGGAACCAGCCCAGTATGTATGCCGGAACCTTTCAGATGAAAAATGGGGATTTAGAAAAGTACTACTCGGGAAACCTAACGGATAAGGCAACGGTTAGGAAAGTTTCGATTAGTGGAAACAAGATCTACCTTAAAATAAAAACAACGAACGATTTTATAAGCGCGTTTGGATATGAGCTGCCTCCTATCGTTTATCAAACCGCCGAGGATATGCTGGTGAGCATTGAGCTGGAGCTACAGGCCGTACGGGAGTAGCTTACGCAACATATTTAAGGGAGAACTTGCTGTTCTCCTTTTTTGTATCTTCCCCTTTTAATAGAATTCTAAAAAAGTTATGTTCAGAATTGGGCTTGTGTCAGACACTCATGGGTATTGGGACGAAAAGTTGGATGCTTTTTTTGATGGAGTAGATGAGCTTTGGCATGCTGGAGACATTGGAAACGTGGAGCTGCTCGACAATCTTTCTAAGCGATGGACTTTGCGGGCTGTTTACGGAAACATAGATGGCGGGGCAACGCGTTTAGCTGCCAAACCGTACCTATTTTTTGAGGTGGATAAGGTTTCGGTGCTGATGGCCCACATTGGCGGCTACCCGGGCAAGTACGATAAGCTATTCTTGTCGCAAATAGAGGAGCTGAGGCCAAAAATTGCCGTTGCAGGGCATTCCCACATTCTGAAGGTGATATTCGATAAGAAGCACAACCTGCTTTTTATGAACCCCGGGGCTGCCGGCATATCGGGCTTTCATGTTGTTAGAACCGCGCTGAGGTTTGTGATTGATGGCGATAACATTACCGATGTGGAGGTGGCCGAATGGGAGCGAAAGGTAGGCGTTAAGTAGGTACGGGGAGCAGGTTGCTCCTCTTTTTTTTGCTTGCGCAGCAGCTGCTGGCCAACTTGCCAAACGAAATGGCCGCTAGTCGCTGTTGGTTCCATTATTTTTAGAGCAAATCGGCGTTGCCGAAGTGTATGTGGTGCACTTTTATTGCCAATATGTCAGAAAGTTGTAGCGCAAATGGATAAAGCTGAGCGAAAAGTGCCTTTTGTAAAAATACAAGCGGTACTAGCTGTTGCTAAAAGTCCTTTTGTAAATGTACAAAGGACGAATGGGGATGAAAAGGGCGTGATGTAAAAGTACAAGTTGAATAGCTTGCGACAGTATGTCATTTTGTAATTGTACAAAAGGTAAAATAGGTAGCAAAAGTATGCCTTGTTTTATGAGGTTAGGCAAGTTGGCTATGAAAAGTGCTTTTTGTAAAAGTATGCGAGGCGAAAATACCTGCAAAAGCTCCCTTTGTAATTGTATGGGCTGGTAGTTACGCATGGTAGGTGGCCTCTGCTTTTGGCAGTAGGGCAAAATTTATCGTCGAAGTAGCTTTTGTATTCGTATTGCTAGGCAAAATAGTAGTCAAGTAGCCTTTTGCCTGTAGCCCTAAAATGTATCGGTTGATTGGTGCGCGTGATGGCCAATATCGTTACGCGGTTTTTGCCGCAAAGTCCTTTGGTGTAGCAGTACGGATGGGAGTGGTGCTTAGCGAAGATGGAACTGCGTATTTCCTTTTTACTCTTTCGGCGAAGAATGGATTTTGCAGCGATTCCCGAAACGCTTATATGCTGCCGAAAGCTGGTTTTTGAGGGAGATGTGGTGCTGCTATGCGGAGATTGTAGCTTTACCGGCTGGACTGCCGCCACATTTTGGTCGAGCAAACGAGCTAGGGTGGGGGAATTTTCCCCCTTGCCAGCCCAACTGCTATCGGCTTCCTATTTTTTCGGGATACATGTCGTGAAAGATGAAGCGCTGCTCTGCCAGCTTTTCATATTTCGTGTTTGGCCTTCCATAGTTGCAGTAGGGGTCTATGCTTATGCCACCACGAGGTGTAAACTTGCCCCAAACTTCAATATATCGTGGGTCCATAAGTTTTATAAGGTCCTTCATGATGATATTTACGCAATCCTCATGGTAGTCGCCGTGGTTGCGGAAGCTAAACATGTAAAGCTTAAGGCTCTTACTTTCAACCATGTTAATATCTGGAATGTAGCTAATATATATGGTTGCAAAGTCAGGCTGCCCGGTAATGGGGCAAAGGCTCGTAAATTCTGGTATGTTGAATTTTACCCAATAGTCATTCTCTGGATGCTTGTTGGTGAAGGTCTCTAGCACATCCGGACGGTAGTCGAAGTTGTATTGGGTTCCTTGGTTTCCTAAGGATTTTAGCCCCTCTTCCTCTCTTTTCATGATTAAAGATTTGTAAGAATCAACGAATTATACTTCGTTTAGTTTAAATGGGTTGTAAGAAATGTTGCTGTCGAAGGCGGTTTCGCTTTCCACCTTTTTTACCTTGTTTACAACAAGTATGGTAACCGGTAGCACAACGATTTCGTAGGCGGTTTTGATAAAGGTTTGAGCCAGTACCATCATAAGCAGCTCTTTTGCGGGGATTATCCCAATAAAGGCAACCGAAATGAACACCATGGAGTCTAGCCCTTCGCCTACTAGGGTAGATAGAATGGCGCGTAGCGAAAAGTTTTTCCCTTTGCTCATTACCTTCATTTTGCTCATAATAAAGGCGTTTGCAAACGAACCGCTAAGGTAGGCAAGTACGCTGGCAAGGCCAATTCGTGGCGAGTTTTGAAGGATGGTGGCAAAGGAGTCCTGGTTTGTCCAGAATGGAGCAGCCGGAATTTCGATTGCCAGCTGGTACATCACGTTCGAAAGAATCATCATGGCAAAGCCAATCCAAATAACGAATCGGGCTTTTTTGTAACCCCAAATTTCGACGATTACGTCGTTAACAATGTACGAAATGGGGAAAATGATTACTCCCGCTGGCACTGCAAGAGAGCCAATGGTGATAATTTTAATCGCTAAAATGTTGGAAATAAGTAGGCATGCCGTAAATAGGATGCCAAAAAGCATAAAGACAGGTGATATACTGTTTTTCATTTGATTGATTTTTAACGTGGGTGCCAATAAACACGGTTTGTAAATAAAAGAATTGGGCGCAAAGGTAGCTATTCCGACACAATTGTCAAGCCCCTAGGGGCTATTTTCGTGCTTTTTACGGTTGCGCTACAGGGATATGCCCCCGCCAACCAGCCTATTATCAATGTAAAATACAACGGGTTGTCCCGGCGACATGGCCCATGCCGGTTGCTCTAAGGTTACTTTAGCCATATCGCCCATAAAGTGGAGGCTACCAGCTCCTTCGGGGTTTAATCCGAGGCCGCGCACCTTAACTTCGAGGCGGGTAGATGGGGTTATTTCGTTTTGGTTAATAAAGTGCAGGTCTTTTACTAAAAATTCGTGGGTTAGTAAATCTTTTTTCCGTGCTACGGTTATGGAGTTGGTGGCACGGTCCATTTTGCTTACGTACGCTTCGCGCTCAACGTCGAGTGTTAGCCCTCGCTTTTGCCCAATGGTGTAAAAAGGGAAGCCCTGGTGCGTTCCAATCTTTACTCCCTGCTCGTCGAGTACGTCGCCGCCAGCTACTTGGCTCATTTTATCGGGCGCATGCTCAAAAAGGAACTGGCGGTAGTCGGTTCCGGAGAGGAAGCATACGCTCATGCTCTCGCGGTTGGGTATTAGCTCCTCAAAATTGCGCTCCACCATTTCGGTCTTGTTCTGTATTTTGGTGGTATTGCCCAGGGGCTGTATCATGCGCCTAACTATCGATTCTGGAAGCATCCACAGGTAGTAGGACTGATCCTTTTGCGGGTCGATTCCTTTGCAAACGTAGTGGTGCCCGTCGTGTTGGGCCACCTCGATGTAGTGACCGCTCGATATGTGGTGTACTCCTATGCTATCGGCAAAGTCGGCAATATACTTCCATTTAATTTGGGGGTTGCACCAGGCGCACGGACTTGGCGTTTCGCCATTTAGGTACGACGAGATAAAGTGGTTAACCACCTTGCTCTTAAAATCGGCCTGGCAGCATACCACATGGTGCTCCACTCCAATGGTTTTGGCCTGTAGCTGGGCATCTTCGATGGCCTTTTGGGAGGCGGGGGAGTCCCACATCAGCAGGGTTACGCCAATCACCTCAAATCCTCTATCTTTCAGCTTAAGAACTGTTAAGGTGCTGTCTATTCCGCCGCTCATGCCTACTACAACTTTTTCCATGTGGTACTATTTTAGCTGCAAATTAAGGGCTTTCGGGGCTATGATTCAATAGTGTAAAGAATAAATCTTGTTGGGATATTCTTGTAAGCTTAAAATCTATGAAATGACAAACAAAAAACTAATTTTGTAGCTTCAATGGGTTTTGGCATAAATGAACGATTCCATATTTAGGGCTTTAATGCAGTTCTTTGCCACTATTATTTATTACGATAATCGTGGGGATAAGGAGATTGCAAAAAGTGTAGTACATAGATTTCTGGAGGAAAAGGAGTTCTCAGAGGAGCATTCCGACTACTACGTCGCCCTATTCGAAGAGTTCTTGGAGGATCAATCTCGGATAAATAATACGCCGATTTCCGAGAATCCGCTCTTTACCGACTACACGCACCATCTTTGTAAGCTTATCAACTTAGAGTTCGAGCAAAACCAAAAGGTTTGGTTGTTGCTGCAGCTTACGGAGTTTATTGGCGATGCCAACTTCAAGTGCGAGGTGTACCATCAGTTTGTAAGCATTTTAGCGTACCACTTCAATGTGGATCAGGTAGAGTTTGACTATGCCCAGCAGTTTGTGCTGGCAACCGAAGAGTCGCAAATCCCGTTGGTTGATAAGGTCTTGGTTGTTGATTCGGATACCAACTTTATCCATCCCTACTTTAAGCATCATATTAACAGCAAGCTTAAGGGGCGCGTTTACTTTATCCATTTAGCAAGCGTTAATACGTTTCTGATCAAAAACTTCGGGGATACCAACCTATTCCTGAATGGGCACAGCATGAGAACCGGCAGGGCCTATGTTTTTGGATACGGTTCGGTTGTGCGCAACCCCAAAGTTGATCCTATTTACTATAGCCGGATTGCCGGGAAGTTTATTCAAGCCGAAGTGCTTCGTAAGATCCACTTTGTGGCAACAAACGTAACGTACCGTTTTAAAGGAAGCAACGACGGGGTTCATCCCTTCAGCTTTAAGGCCGAATCCGGTCAGCTGGTAGGTATCGTTGGTGGAAGCGGTGTTGGAAAATCGACCCTGCTAAATGTACTTAACGGCACCTTGCCTCTAGATGACGGAAAGATATCTATAAACGGATTTGACATTCACGAGGATAAGGAGGTTATACGAGGGGTTATCGGCTACGTTCCTCAGGATGACTTGCTGATAGAGGAGCTGACCGTATACCAAAACCTATACTACAACGCCAAGCTGTGCTTCCGCAACTACACCGAGGAGGAGCTGAACGACGTAGTAGACCAAACAATTGTTGACTTTGATTTAGACGAGGCGCGAAACTTTAAGGTTGGTAGCCCTTTAAATAAGTATATCAGCGGAGGGCAGCGCAAGCGCCTTAATATTGCCCTTGAGCTTATGCGACAGCCTTCCGTACTTTTTGTTGATGAACCTACATCCGGACTATCATCCATAGATTCCGAGAAGGTGATGCTTCTGCTGAAGCGACAGATACTAAAAGGTAAGGTTGTTATTGTAAATATTCACCAACCGTCGTCCGATTTATTTAAGCTGCTGGATAAGATGCTGGTGATGGATCAGGGCGGAAGAATTATCTTCCAAGGCAATCCGATGGATGGGATTGTATATTTTAGGAAGGCTGCCCACTACTTTAATGCCGACGAGAGCGAGTGCATGACCTGCGGAAACGTGAATACGGAGGTTATACTTCGTATCGTAGAGGCACGTGTGGTAAATGAATCGGGAAAGCTAACGCGCAACCGTAAGCGTTCGGCTAACGAATGGTATCAGCTATACCTAAAAAACATTCAGCCAACCTTGCGATCTATTGTCCATGCCGAAAAGGCTAACCTCCCAATTAATAATTTTCACATTCCAAATAGAATAAAGCAGTTTCGGATCTTCTTTTCGCGCAGCATCCTATCTAAGCTAGGCGATCATCAGTACTTGCTAATGATTGCGCTCGAAGCTCCGCTACTTGCCATCATAATAGGCTTCTTTACCAAGTACACGGCCGAAGAAACCTATGTTTTTAGCGCCAATGACAACATCCCCGCCTACCTTTTTATGTGCGTGGTTGCGTCCCTATTTTTGGGAATGATAGTCTCGGCCGAGGAAATTATAAAGGACAAGAAAATTCTTCAGCGCGAAAAGTTTCTAGATTTAAGCTGGGGAAGCTACATCTCATCTAAGGTAACGGTTGTATTCTTGATATCAGCCATTCAGATGCTTGTTTTTGTGCTGCTGGGAAACTACATCTTAGAGATTAAAGGAATGAGCTTCATATACTGGCTGATACTATTCTCTGCGGCAGCTTGCGCCAATATGATTGGGCTTAACTTGTCTGCGAGCTTAAAGTCTACCGTAGCCATATATGTTAGCGTGCCGCTGCTTCTGGTTCCGCAGCTGCTTTTCAGCGGCGTTATTGTCGACTTTAAGAAGCTGCACTACTCGATAGCTTCGGAAAAGTATGTGCCCCTAATTGGCGACACGATGATCTCCAGATGGGCCTACGAGGCGCTCGCAGTAAGCCAATTTAAGGATAACGCGTTTACCAAGCACTTTTATGAGGTTGATAAGGAGAGGAGTGAAAACAGCTACTATGCTAGCATTCATATTCCTAACTTAATTTCTCAAATAAACGAGCTGCAGCACGATATTGCCATTAATGCCATTTCGGAGGAAACGGAATCGCATCTGGAATTGGCAAAAACGGAGTATGCAAAGGTGCAAGCGAAGTACGAAGGGCATCTAAAGCCGGTTGATTTTAGCAACGTGGCGCTGCGCGAAGTTAATCGTAGGGTTACGCGCTCATGGATTGCCAACTTAACCGACCTACAGCATTATCTCTGGGGCTACTACGATGTGATAAGCGCTAAGAAAGATTCCATTTATAAGGATTTGCTGTATAAGTATGGCTCTGCACAGCACATTGTCGACCTTCGTAGCGAATACGAGAATAAGGCATTGTCCGATTTGGTTTTGAATACAAGCTCTGTTCAACAGTCAAAAATTGTGGAGAACGAAATCGTTCAATTAAAGGATCCGGGTTATATGGATCCTCTAAGTAATTGCGGACGAGCCCATTTTTATGCTCCACTAAAGAAGTTGGGCCTATTTAAGATCGATACTTTATGGTATAACGTATCAATTATCTGGATTATGATCATTCTTGGTTTTGTTGCATTATACAATAAGTGGCTGCTGCAGATTATTAATTATGTAGATAGCATTAAGTCGCGCAAAAGGGCCAAACGTATCTCTAAGTATCATACAAGTTAGATTGGAATCCTGTTTTAATGAAAGGTAAAATTGAAATTGTGCAGTTTCTCAGAGGAGTTGCTGCGTTGCTGGTATGCTTTTTCCACATGAAAGGGATTCTTGTATTTGACGGTGTTCCTGTTGGCAAGTATCTTTTTGGATCTGGATCTATAGGTGTTCCTATTTTTTTTATGATTAGTGGTTTTATAATGGTTATTACCACCAAAAATAGCACTCCAAGTATCGGCTTTGTTGGTAATTTCTACCTTAAAAGGGCCATTCGAATAATCCCCATATACTTTTTGCTAACTTTCTTCTTGATTATAGCGCAGGGCGATTTGCTTGTATACCTTACGAAGTTCTCCGATCGTTTACTATCAGGACTTCTTTTTATTCCGACTTACGATAACCATATTGGTCCATCCTATGGTATGCCGCCACTTAAGGTAGGATGGTCGTTAAACTACGAGATATTCTTTTACCTGCTGCTCGGTGTAAGCATATTAGCCGGTAAGCATAGATGGAAGGTTTTATCTGCTGCTATCCTGTTGTTGGTTGTAGCTGTTCCCATTTTTACAAACGGATACGTGATGACTTCCTTATCTGAGTGGTATGGATATCCCGTTGCATATTTAAGTCTGATAACAAACCCAATAATTATTTACTTCTTAGTAGGCATTGGGGTTGGATTACTATATCAATCGAAGTATTTGTTTGCTGATGTTAAAGTTTGGAATGTAGTTATACTGGTTCTATTGGGCTTTTTTATGGCCATTTACTTCGGGATGTTACTATTTTTTAGAGGATATATATGTGATTTAGGAATTGTTGGTGGCTTATTTTTTGCAATAATGATGCGAAACAAGCAAAGGCCTTTTAACTTGAGTAGACCTTTTGTCTTTATTGGAGATATTTCCTACTCGCTTTATTTGGTGCATCCAATAGTCCTAATCCTTTTACCTCAGCTGCTAAAAGCATTTAATCTTGGAATGTTGATGGTTAATCCTTGGTACTTTTTTTGGCTCACGCCCCTGATTTTGCTGTTTTCTTGGTTTAGCTACTATTTTTTAGAGCAAAAGATGTGCTCATTTTTATTGAAAGGTATTGTTCTACATAAATCAAAGAAGAAAGGGGAGTAATTCCCTTTTTTTTGTATGCCAAAGTTATGGTTCTGTAAATTAGCTATTTGTTAATAAGACGACTTTTAATTTATTGTAGATGCAATCTGTTGTTAACATATTTTTTTTGCTGAGGCAAACAGGTGAGGGATAGGTTTCTAGTTTAAGAATTTTCTAGATTCATCTTTGGAGAGGAAAGAAACCTGTGTTTTATATTTGGAATATCGAATAAAAAGGGCTTATCTTTGCATCGCAAATGGGAAATGTCCCGAGGTTCTTTAAACGTCGAACGCAAAGTAAATCAGTTTGTTCTAATAGAAAAGATTTGATTTCGCATCATAAAAAGTTTAAAACTTTAAGATAGTGTTTGCAATGTTCGAAAAATAACTTACCTTTGCAGCCCGCAACACTGAGATGGTCGAGCGGAATTAACAAGGTTCTTTGAGGAAGTGCAGAGAGAGATTTAGGAATAAGAGTTGGGATGGCCTACGGGCTAAACCAGCAATCCGA